>NZ_JBHSLL010000018.1:0-154986 GCF_042656785.1 Aquamicrobium segne | reverse complement strand
TTTGCCCAAGGCTCAGTGGATGCTCGCCGACCGGGGGTATGATGCCGACTGGTTCAGGGATGCGCTTCATCAGCAGAAAGGTATCAAACCCTGCATCCCGGGGCGTAAATCGCGGTCTTTACCTGTCAAATATGACAAGCGCCGATATAAAGGACGCAATCGCATCGAGATCATGTTCGGTCGCCTGAAGGACTGGCGACGCGTAGCCACACGATACGATAGATGCCCAACCGTTTTCTCTTCCGCTCTGGCACTCGCAGCAACCGTTATCTTCTGGCTGTGATCAACGAGTCCTGAGCCTAGGAAATCCGTGCCCCTGAGCCGGTCCATCACGGGCCCCTTCACTTCCGAAAGATGAAAACCGATGTCGGCGTCGGCGAGGCGGCGGTTGATTTCCTCGAGGCTTTCCAGGGCGGAGGCGTCAATAGCGTTGACGGCAGAGCACATCAGGATGACGTGCTCAACGTCCGGCCGTTCGGCAACCTCAGCAGCGATGGTATCCTCAAGAAAGCGCGAATTAGCAAAATAGAGGCTCTCATCGACGCGGATGGACAGGATTTCCGGACTGGTCAGAACGAAATGCCGCTCCACATTGCGGTAATGCTCGGTGCCGGGCACTTGCCCAACGATGGCGGTATGGGGCTTGCTGGTACGGTAAAGATGCAGCAGCAACGACAACAGGACCCCGGCGACGATGCCGAGTTCGACGCCCCAGCCCAGCGTGACGAGGATGGTGGCGGCCATGGCCGCAAAGTCAGATTTCGAATAGGCAAAGACCCTGCGCACCGTTCCGAAGTCGACCAACGACAGCACCGCGACGATGATGGTGGCGGCGAGCGTGGCCTGCGGCAAGCTGGCAAGCAAAGGCGTCAGGAACAGCGCCGCGAGCGCGATGCCGACCGCAGTGAACACTCCGGCCGCCGGTGTCTGCGCGCCGGCGTCGAAATTGACCACCGAACGGGCGAAGCCTCCGGTGACCGGATAGCCGGACGAGAGACCGGCGGCAATGTTGGCCGCGCCGAGACCGATGAGTTCCTGATCGGGATCGATACGCTGCCGCCGCTTGGCGGCGAGCGTCTGCCCGACCGACACGGATTCGACAAAGCCCACCACGGAAATCAGGAAGGCTGGCACAAGCAGCGCCGAGATCAGGTCAAGCGAAAGGGCAGGAGCGCCGAATGCGGGCAGACCCTGCGGGATTTCGCCGACGAGCGCGACCCCGCGTGACCCGAGATCGAGGCCAGCGGCCAGGACAACTGTCACGGCGACGGCAAGGATGGGTGCGGCCTTGGCCATCATGTCGGCAAGGCGTGCGGGCACGCGGATCGAGATCAGCAGCGGTTTGAGATATTTGCGGGCGAAATAGAGGAAAGCCAGAACGCCGATGCCGATGGCAAGCGTCGTCGGATCGACGGCGCCAAGCTGGTTCGCGAGGGAAAAGAGAATTTCAGGAAGAGTGTCACCCCCGCCCGAAACGCCAAAGATATGGCGCAGTTGCCCGGCGGCGATCAGCAGCCCGGATGCGGTGATGAAGCCCGAGATCACCGGATGCGACAGAAAATTGGCGAGGAAGCCGAGCCGGAAGATCCCCATAACCACGAGAATGCCGCCAGACAGCAGCGCAAGGAGGATGGCGGCGGTGAGGTAGTCGAGCGTGCCCTCAGCGGCGATTTGCCCAACCGCGGATGCCGTCATCAACGAGACCACGGCCACCGGTCCGACCGCCAGCGTGCGGCTGGTGCCGAAGATCGTATAGGCGACCAGCGGAAGGATCGACGCGTAAAGACCGACTTCAGGCGGCAGGCCGGCGAGCATCGCATATGCCAGCGATTGCGGGATCAGCATGATGGTGACGATCACCGCCGCGAGCAGGTCGCTGGTCAGAACCGTCCCATCGTAGGTCTTGGTCCATTGGAGGAACGGGAAATAGCGGGAGGCTTTGATCATGAACGATTGCGCCGGCAAGAGGAGATGGGGGCGGGCGCTGTCACGTAGAGGGGGGTGTGACAGCGCCCGGTCGGACAGTGGGGGTTACTGTCCGATTGACGAATAAAGCGCAGCCGACCGGGCGCCGGAGCGACAATAGCCCAAAACCGGCCCGTCGATAGTCTCCATCGCTTCTTCGAAACGGTCGACCTGTGCAGCTGACGGCGCGCCTGTGACGGGGATGTGAACCGCTTTCATGCCGTGCTTTTCGGCTTCGCGGGCAATTGCCGCGAAGGCCGGCTGGCCCGGCTCCTCATTGTCGGGCCGCGCGCACACGATAGCGGCAAAGCCGTCCTGCGCCAGCTGCACGACGTCGTCAGGACGGACCTGGCCCGTTGTGGCAAATCGGTCGTCGATCTTCCTGATGTTCATTTTTCCAGATTTCCAAAAGAGATTGAAGGGCCACATAGTCAACTTGCTTTCGCCATCACGTGCGTGGCCAGCGTGTGCCGGGCGAGCCGGGCGGCGGCGATGCCGCCAACCATCGAACCGACGAACAGCCAGGCATCGCCATGGCCCAGCCCCAATGCCGGAATGGCCCCACCCGGGCAAAAGCCGGTAATGCCCCAGCCGATGCCGAACACGGCGGAACCGGCCACCAGCGGAAAATCGAGATCCCGGCGCGTCGGCAGATGGAACAGGCGGTCGAACACAGGAGCGTCCCGTTTGAGGACCAAGGCATAGCCGATCGCCGTGACGATCAGCGCGCCGCCCATGACGAAGGCGAGCGAGGGATCCCAGGTTCCAGCAAAATCGAAGAAGTTCAGCACCTTGGCCGGATTGGCCATGCCCGAAAGCGCGATGCCTGACCCGAAGACCAGTCCGATAATGAGAGCGGAAAGAACACGGGCCATTACAAGCCTCCAATGAGATGGCGGACGACAAAGACGGTGATGGCGGTCGAGACCATGAAGGTCAGCGTTGCAACGATGGAACGCGGCGAGACGCGCGCCATGCCGCACACGCCATGACCGGACGTGCAGCCCGAGCCGAAATAGACGCCGGCGCCAACGATCAGCCCGCCGACAACCAGCCAGGGCGCGGGTGTGGGGCTTTCAAAAGGAATGGTGTAGCCGGACATGGCGACGATCAGAGCCGGCGCGCCGACGGCGCCAGCAAGAAAGGCCGCCCGCCAGCCCCAGTCATGAGAAAATGGCGGCACGAGACCGGAAAGGATTCCGGTCATGCCGGCGATGCGGCCGTGAAACGCCATCAGCAGCACGGCGGCAAGGCCGATCAGGCTGCCACCGAACAGCGACAGCCATGGAGTGAACTCTGTCATTTATCCTTGGTCCTTGATGTCGAAAGATTGAAAATCGCATAGGCCGGGCAGAAGCGGACGAGGCCTGTCACCGCGAGCACGAGCCCGACGATGACGAAGACCCAGGTCCAGACCGGGTTGGCAAACAGCGCCCAGCCGGTGACGAAAGGGGCGACCAGCAGGAGGACGCCGATGATGAGGCGGGCGATGCGGTCCGGGGTTCCGACATTGAATTTCATGGCTATTCTCTTTCTCTGGTAAGGATTGGAACAGGTAGAATAGTCGAATTTCTATATCTACGCAATAACGCAGATATAGGACAAATGAAAACCCTGGGCAGCGTCCCGCCCGCCTATTTGCAGAAGAGCTGATGCATGGTGTGAATGAAGCTTTCGATACGCGGATCGGCGAGCCGATAGAAGACCTGCTTGCCTTCCTTCCGCCCGACGATCAGGCCCGCCTCGCGCAGTTCGGCGAGCTGTTGGGAGAGACCTGGCTGACGAATCCCGAGCCCATCCTCGAGTTCTCGCACCGAGCGTTCACCCTCGACGAGGGCGCAAGCGACCAGCAGGCGATCGGGGTTGGCAAGTTTCTTGAGGAAAGTGGTGGCCTCACCGACCTTCCCCTTCAGCTCCCGGGCTTCATCCGAAATCAGCATCATTTCCATCAATCGCCCCAGGCGGCGCCTTCGAGCAGGTTCATCGGGATCTTGAGATAGCGCCTGCCATTGTCTTCAGGTGTGGGCAGCCGTCCGGCATTGGTGTTGACCTGCAAAGCGTGCAAGATCAGCTTGGGCATGGCCAGCGTCTTGTCCCGCGCCTCGCGCGCGGCAACGAACTCCGCTTCGGTCTTATGAACCGACATATGGATATTCTTGGCTTTCTGCTCGGCAACCGTCGATTCCCAAAGGGGCTCGCGGCCACCGGGCTGATAGTCGTGACCAGTGAAAATGCGCGTTTCGTCCGGCAACGCGAGAATGTCCTGGATCGATTTCCACAATTGCCGCGTGCTACCGCCGGGGAAATCGGCACGGGCCGTGCCGCTGTCAGGCATGAACAGCGTGTCGTGAACGAAGGCCGCGTCACCGATCACATAGGTGATCGAGGCCAGTGTGTGGCCGGGCGAGAACATCACCCTAGCATCGATATTGCCGACCTTGAAGGTCTCGCCGTCGGCGAAGAGCTTGTCCCACTGCGAGCCATCGGCCGGAAAATCGGGCCAGTTGTAAAAGTCCTTCCACAGCTTCTGAACTTCGACGACCTTCTGCCCGATGGCCGTCGGCGCGCCAGTCTTGTCCTTGAGATAGGCCGCGGCGGAAAAATGGTCGGCGTGGGGATGGGTGTCGAGGATCCATTCAAGCTCATAGCCCTTGTCGGCGATGAACTGAAGAATGTTGTCGGCATGGGTGGTCGCTGTCGCCGCCGACTTCTCGTCATAGTCGAGCACCGGATCGACGATGGCGCATTTGTTCGTCTCAGGATCGGCGACGACATATTGAATCGACCAGGTGCGCGGATCGAAGAAGCCAGTGACTTCAGGCTTGGCTGTCATGGGATTTTCCTCTTGCTCATTTTTTGCAACCGCTGAGCGGCTAACAACCACATAATATCACTTACGTTTTTTCGCAAGCATTATTTCGTGATTAATCAATGCTGGCCATCAGTCCTTATTCAGCCGGTGTCGCCGGCACGGTGCGGGCGCTCTGCCAGACGAGAGGCACAAGGATCAGCGCAACGGACGGAAAGATGAGCCAATTGATCGTCTGCCAACCAGACGCATAGAGCAGCGCGAGGGTTGGGGCCGTTAGGGATCAGAGGTCGGGTGCGCAGTAGTGAGCGTAGAGCACGCTCACCACCTCACGGGCGATATCGGATTCGATGCGGTACCAGATGGTTTGCCCGTCGCGGCGGTTGGCGATGATGCCTTCACGGCGCAACAGGGCCAGATGCTGCGACACCGTCGAATCGCGAATTCCCACAAACTCCGCGAGCTGGCCAACGGACTTTTCTCCGTCGATCAGGCGACAAAGGATCAGCAGGCGGTGCTGGTTGGACAACGCCTTCATCAGCTCGCTCGCCTGATCGACGGCGGCGCGCATTTCATCCGGGTTGATAGTGACTTTACTATTCATTCTTGCGTATCTACGTTATTGCGTATATCTAGTCAACAGAATTCCTCCTCCATCAAGCCGGAGGCGGGCCGTCAACGGAGTATCGATCATATGTCTGGTAGCCGCCAGATCGTCTGTCCCGGATGTGGCGCGGTCAATCGCGTGCCTGCGGACAAGCCCGCGGGGGCGGGCAAGTGCGGAAAATGCGGCAATGCGCTGTTCAGCGGCAAACCGCTCGACGCCGATGCCGAGATGTTCGCGCGGCAGACCGGTCGCTCCGACATTCCGGTACTGGTCGATGTCTGGGCGTCCTGGTGTGGCCCCTGCCGCATGATGGCCCCGGCCTTCGAGGCGGCGGCCGCCATCCTCGAACCGGACATGCGCCTGATCAAGCTCAACTCCGAGGTGGAGCAAGAGGTTGCGGGTCGCCTCGGCATAAGAGGCATTCCGACCATGCTGCTTTACGCCGGCGGCCGCGAGATCGGACGCATTTCCGGAGCCATGAACACTCAACAGATCGTCGGTTGGGCCAGAGACCAGCTCTCACGGGCTCCCGCCGCGCACAAAGCATCGTAATTCCGAGGGAGAGAGAAATGGAAAGACGGCAATTTCTGGTGGGAGCCGCAGCTCTTGCCTCAGTTGGTTTAGGCACGCAAACCGCACAGGCCCAGACGTCCGATTCCCGAGCCCGCGTCGTCATAGCGGGCGCAGGTGCGGCCGGGCTGGCGCTTGCCTCGCGTCTGCGGCGCTCCATGCCCAACGCGACCATCACCATCATCGATGCCAAGAAGGAGCATCATTTCCAGCCCGGCTTCACGCTGGTCGGGGCCGGCATCTGGTCCCCTGCCCATGTGACTGAGCGCAATGAAGACTACATGCCGCGCGGTGTCGAGTGGGTCGAGGCTGCCATTGCCGAGTTCGATCCTGAAGCCAATGCCGTGGTGACCACCACCGGCCAGCGGATCGACTATGATTTCCTGATGGTCGCGACCGGGCTGAAGCTCAACTACGAAGCCATCGAAGGCATGGATATTTCCCTGATCGGTCACGACGGCATTGCCTCGATCTATGCCGGGCCGGAGCAGGCCAGGGCATCAAGCACCGTGATCGACCGCTTCATCGACACTGGCGGTGTCGGCCTTTTCGGGCGTCCGGCAGGTGAAATGAAATGCGCCGGCGCGCCGCTCAAGATCACCTTCATCACCGACGACAAGGCACGAAGCCAGGGTCGCCGCGGTGCGGTTGAGCTGATCTATAACGCGCACAACCCCGCCGTCTTCGCGGTTGCGCCGGTTAACGACAAGGTCAAGGAGATGTTCGCGGCCCGCGACATCGCCGTCAATTACAGCCATGTGCTGAAGGCGATCGATCCGGGCGCGAGGCAGGCGACCTACGCCACTGAAAGCGGCGATGTCACGCTCGACTACGACTTCATCCACGTCGTCCCGCCCATGCGCGCGCCGGATGCGGTGCTGGCAAGCCCCCTGCCATGGCAAGACGGCGTGCTCGCCGCCGATGGCTGGATCGAGGCCGACAAGGCGACATTGCGTCATCCGCGATATCCAAACGTCTTCGCCGTCGGCGACATTGCCGGCGTTCCGCGCGGCAAGACAGCCGCCAGCGTCAAGTGGCAGGTCCCCGTCGTCGTCGATAACCTCGTCGCCGAGACCGCAGGCCGGACACCGCAGGCAGTCTACAACGGCTATACCTCCTGCCCGATGGTCACCGGCATCGGCAAGGCGATGCTGATCGAGTTCGACTATGACGGAAATCTGATCCCCTCCTTCCCGTTCATCGATCCGCTGAAGGAATTGTGGGTGTCGTGGCTGATCGAGGAAAAGGGCCTGCTCGGGGCCTATCGCGCCATGCTGCGCGGGCGCGCATAGGGAGAAAGCATCATGAGCGATTTCGATCTCACGACGATCTATTTCATTCTCGCCGAGAGCATGGGCGGCTGGCTCTGGGGGCTCGTCGTGCTCGCCCTCGTGCTTGTCGCTGCAATCGTGGCCGGCATCTTGAGGCTACGCAAAAACGGCATGTCGGCCCGGCGTCCCCTGATGACGGCCCTTTTGGCGGGATTGGCAACTACCGTGGTGTTCACCTTCCTGGTCCCAATCTGGACCTTGGCCGGTGCCGGCGCTCTCGCCGCACCCATCGACGTCCTATTTGCGGCTCTTTTGGCCCTTGTCCCGGGCGGCGTGGTTGGATCGGCCGTATTCGCCATCATGGCGTTTGCTTCCAACGGCCGGGTGGCAGCGATCGCCTGACAGGGGCCGAGCAAGAATTTCCGATGGTCCGCCTGGCGGGTCATCGTCGGCCGAGAACAATGTTTCATATTCAATAAAGGTAAACTGATGGTCTTCCCACAGGTGACGGCGTTCTATGCCGCGCTGCTTGGTCTGGTTTTCACGTGTTTGTCGTTCTGGGTGGTCAAGGCTCGTGCACACCACAAGGTCGCAATGGGAGATGGCGGGAAATTCTCACTGATCCTGCGCATCCGTAGCCATGCCAACTTTGCAGAATACGTCCCGCTGGGACTGATTCTGATCGCGTTCAACGAATGGCCGGACTGCATGTCTGGTGGATCCACATGCTTGCTGCAGTTCTTTTGCTCGCGCGCATTGCTCACCCGATCGGTATGGCCGCGTCTGAGGGATCGCCGCTGCAAAAGCCATTTCGAGGTTTCGGCGTACTCGGCACCTGGGGCGTGATCCTGGGTTCCTCCCTGCTGGTGCTCGCCGGGCTGCTGTAAAGCGCACGTGGTTCACCAAAAAGGCGAAAAATGACCGAGACGATACGCTATTCAAATTCGCAAATCGCTCTCCACTGGGCCGTGGCGGTGCTGGTCGTCGGCCAATATCTGTTCAACGAGCCGATTGCCCAGGCCTGGAACGCCGCCGCAAATGGCTTGCCAGTTTCTTTCAGCCCGCTGATTCTGGCGCATGTCGGCGGCGGCGTGCTGATCCTGGCTCTTGTCATCTGGCGGCTCGTGCTGAAATCACAAAGGGCCGCGCCTCCGCCGCCGGACAACGAACCCGCCCTGCTCAAGCTGGCGGGGCAGCTAGCGCACTGGAGCCTTTATGGCCTGCTCGCCGCCATGTCCATTTCCGGGATGGCAGCCTGGTTCGGCGGTCTTGACGCGGCCGCGGCCGCTCACAGTTTACTGAAAGTCCTGCTGATTGCGTTGATCGGGCTCCATGTCCTTGCGGTCATTTTCCACCATCTGATTCTGAAAAGCCCGATACTAAAACGGATAATCTGACATCGAGACACCGGACGCTCGTGACGGAATTCTTGTCTTAAGCCTGCCTTAAGGTTCGAGGCCGAGCGATCGTCAGATCACAAACACCATGCATCTGGCCGAACCATAAAACATGAAGACACTCATGCTCACCGCGGTGCTTGCCTTCGCACTCTCCGCGTGCAGCGACAGCAATCAGCCAGGGGGCAGTCGTGCCAGCGAAACCGACGCGCCCGTGCTCGCTACGCTGGAAGCCCAGGGACTGACCATTCATGGGCCGCTCGACGTGCCGGGCGGTCTCGATGCTTTCGCCGTCCTCGCGATCACCACGAGCTTGCTGAACGGCTGCGGGACGGTTCGTTCTGAGGACGGCAGGCTCGCGACGTGCCCGCCCGTGGTCGAGTATGGCCGGGAGTTCCAGGCGCGGGCAGCCGAGGAACTGGCCCGGCTACCCGAGGGCTCAATGATCGCGGAAATGCTGAGCGAATACGCTGTCACGCGCGACCAGGCGCGCGCGTGCCACTGAAAACCGGACCGGGCAGTGGCATTGAATGAAGCGCCAGACGCCTCGACCGCAGGGCACCGCCCGGCCAATCTCAAAGATTCACGATGTAAAAAAGCGGCAGGGCGACGATGGCAGTTGCGGCGCCACATGTCGCGTGCGGAAATGGGCACAAATGTTCACCAAGCGTGAGCCTGTCACACGTTACGGCCGCACGGCGCCATGGTGCCATAGATCGCGATGAATTCAGGTCGAATCGACCTGAATTCATAAGCGCGATCGATTCCAAAGAGATAGAGCAGGATGCGGGCGGAAAACCGCTTCACACTTTTCCTCATCCCGCTCTAGTGCCAGGGAATGTCTGACACACCTGCTGCTTCCGGCATGATCTGGTCGATTTGGACATCCGCGCACGCAAATCGAATTTTTCCTGTCCGCAAGTTTGATCCGTCCGGGGGCGACCTGCGTAATGACGATGGAGGGTACGGATATTGTCCTCTGCGAAACACTACTTGACACAATGGAGAAACGGAATGCTACGCAAGTTTCTGATGGGGGCTGCGGCAACGACCATGCTGGCAGGTGCCGCCATGGCGCAAGATGCGACCTCGGACATTGTTGATACGGCAGTTGCCGCGGGCGATTTCACGACGCTGGTTGCTGCGGTTCAGGCGGCCGGGCTGGTGGACACGCTGAAAGGTGAAGGTCCCTTCACTGTCTTCGCGCCGACGGACGCGGCCTTTGCGGCCCTTCCCGAAGGGACCGTGGACACGCTGCTGAAGCCGGAAAACAAGGATCAACTGGTCTCGATCCTGACCTATCACGTGGTTCCGGGTGCGGTCATGTCTTCGGATCTGACCGAGGGGATGTCGGCAGCCACGGTTCAGGGCGGCGAGGTGACCTTCACGCTTGATGGCGGCGCGAAAGTCAATGACGCCAACATCACCACGGCCGATATCGCGGCCTCGAACGGAGTGATTCATGTCATCGACGCGGTGATCATGCCTCCTGCCAACTGAGGCGAATGGCACAGTTGATCATATGTAAACCAGATAGACCCCGGCTGTATCAGCCGGGGTAGCGTTTTATAGCGATCAGCCGCGGCTGGATTTGGGGATGAACCGGTCGAACATTGCGAGCATGATGATTCCCGCGCCGCAGATCATGGCGATCAGCCAGTCGCCGGCGCCCGCATTGGCCACAATGACGCCGAACAATGCCCAGATGACACCGGCGCGATAGGACCAGACGTGCGGACGGACGAAGGCGACCGCAACAGCCGCAATCAGGACGCAAATGATCAGCGCAATGGCGGCTGTTCGCGGCGGCAATATGCCATATCCCGTCGCCACCACCGACAGGGCGACCCCTGATGCAGCCGTCAGCCAGCCGGTGTATAGCCCGATGGGTGCCCATTCGCGCCAGCCGGGCCCGACCCGCAGCATCGCCATGATCGCAGCCGCCGCCATCACCAGGATCATCGCCGTGGCGATCGATGGGGAACGGAGGGCAGCCTCGATCCAGAACACGCCGATGAACAGGCTGATGCCAAGGGGCCAGGCAGCGCGCCCCCAGCCCGGCATGGTTTCAGGGCGCCAAAGAGCCCATACCGAGGCAAGAATCAGCCCCAAATAGATCAGCCCCCAGATTGAAAAGGCCCATCCAACGGGTTGGGCGGGCCAGCGGTCCACCTGCACGGGAAAGCTTTCCGTGTAAAAGCCGCCAAAGCCATTCGACAGGACGGGCGAAACGGCGAAACCCACAGCCAACAGCAGTATGATGATCCTTGCGTTGCGGTCATTCATTTCAGGTCTCCGATATGGTGGCGCGAAACTGTGCCAAGGCCGCCAGCGCGGCATTGCGCCCCTTGGCCAGCATGGATGGGGGACCGGGGAGCCAAGGTCCGCGGTTCCACGCCGGTGGAATGCTTTGCAGCCAGACCTCAGCCTCTGGGCAAGAGGCACCGTCAAATCCAGCAAGCCAGCGCCGGCGATAATCGCCCTGAGGGTCGTATTGTTCCGCCCGCCTCTCGGGGTTGAAGATGCGGAAATAGGGCGCCGCATTGGGGCCGCAGCCCGCCACCCATTGCCAGTTCATCGCATTGGCGGCCGGGTCCCAATCGGTCAGGCAATCGGCGAAATGCGCCAGCCCCGCGCGCCAGTCGATCAGCAGATGCTTGGTCAGCCAGCTTGCAACCACCATGCGCACGCGGTTGTGCATCCGGCCCGTCAACCACATCTGGCGCAATCCGGCATCGACCAGCGCCACCCCGGTTTCCGCCCGCTGCCAGCCGATCAGCTCGGGGGCGTCTTTGCGCCAGGGAAAGCCCTCCCATTCGGGACGGCAGCAGGCAACCGGCATCTGCGGGAACTCGATCAGCAGATGCCAGGAAAAGTCGCGCCAGATCACTTCGGACAGGAACTTGCCGATGCCGGCTGCGTGTTCGGGCGACACCTCGGCCCTCAGCATGGCTCTGGCCCAGACCACGCGTGGACTGATTTCTCCCACCGCAAGATGATCGGAGAGGCCGGAAGTCGCGTCGAGATCGGGGCGATCACGCCCGCCGGGATAGGCAGAGGCTCGGTCGAGAAAGTCGTCCAGCCGGGCAAGCGCGGCGCCTTCGCCCGCAGGCGGGGCAAACTGCTCCAAGGCGGCGCGGCCACGGTGCAGGTCCGGAGCGAGATCCAGTTTCAGTGGATCAAGCCCCTGAAGCGGCTCGGTGCAAGCTGTGATCCGCCGCGGCGCGTCAGCGGCGGGCCGATCGGGGCCGAGCTGCCGCACTGCCCGCGCAAAGGGGGAATAGACCCGATAGGCGCCCCCATTGCCTGTTCGGATCGCCCGGGGGTGCACCAGAAGATGGCCCGGATGCAGTACAAGCTCGGCACCCGCAGGCCGCAGGGCCGCCCGCATGCGGCCTTGCAGCGTCCGCATTTCGGATGTGGGCCAGTCGGACTGGTGCAGCCTGCGCACTCCCAGCCGCTTCATCAACGGTGGCAGGATCTCATCCGCCTCGCCGCGCAGGATAGTGATGCCCTTGCCGCCAGTGCGTTGCCGCAGGGTCGCATCCAGCGATTGCAGCGCGCGCATCAGCCGCCAGCGGCTGGCCGCACCCTGCGTCATGGTCAGCCGGTCGATGATGAAAACCGGCAGTAGTGGACCATCGGCAATGGCGGCCTGAAGCGCGGGGTTGTCATGCAGACGAAAATCACGGGTCAGCCAGAGGATGCCGGGCGCCGTCATTCAAGCCGCCGCATCCGCGTGGTCAAGCGTCACCTGCACCACATCGCAGCGCCCTGTGGCAAAGGCAGCGGCGCAGCCCTCCAGATAGAACTGCCAGCCGCGCAGGAACGCGTCACCATAGCCAAGCCGCTCGATGCGCGGGCGCTGTTGCATCATCCTCTCACACCAGATCCGGCAGGTGCGGGCATAATCCGGGCCGAAAGCGTGGCTGTCTTGGACGCGCAGCCCGGCCTTTGCGGCCTCATGGACGATGATGGCGGAACAGGGCAGCATGCCGCCGGGAAAGACATGCTGACGGATGAAATCCGAGCGGCGGCGATAGACCGAAAACTCGGCATCCGGCACGGTGATCGCCTGCAAGACCGCCCGCCCACCCGGTGCCAGCCGCGCCTTGAGGGTGGCGAAATAGGTCGGCCAATAGCGTTCTCCCACCGCCTCGATCATCTCGATCGACACGATGTTGTCAAAGCTGCCCGTCACCTGACGGTAATCCTGAAGCCGCACCTCGGCGCGGCCATCCAGCCGGGCATCGGCATAGCCCTTTTGCGAGGGCGACAGCGTGATCGCGGTCACGTCATGGCCGTGATCCGCAGCAGCTTCGGCGAACCCGCCCCAGCCGCAGCCGATTTCCAGCAGGCTTTCGCCCGGTGTCAGTTGCGCCAGGATGCGCGCGTTCTTGCGGGCCTGCGCGCGCGGCAGATCATCGCCTTCACCAAACAGTGCCGAGGAATAGGTCATGCCGGGATCAAGCCACAACTGGTAGAACTCGTTCCCCACATCGTAATGCGCGCGGATATTGCGCCGCGATCCACGCAGACTGTTTGGCCGCATCAGCCGGTCGACCAGCCGCATTCGCATGGCCTGAAGCCGCCCCGGCTCTCCCCAACCGGCCCGAAGGCCAAGGTTGCGCAGGGCCAGCGACAGCGTCCCCTCCAGCGTCTCGCTGTGCCACTCGCCGGCGATCCAGCCTTCGCCCAAGCCCACATCGCCGCGCAGCGCCAGACGCGGAAGCAGCCGCCAGTCGCGGATCTGCAAGTCCGCCTCGGGGCCGGCGCTGCCAAACCGGTGGCGCGTGCCCTCGGGCGTGGTAAGGGTCAGGATGCCATCGCCGATCCCTTCAAGGGCGGAAAAAAAGCGGGATTTGAGGGAGCGTGTCACAAGGCTCATCGACTGATTTCCTGATCGGGTGGGGTGGGAACGCGGCGATAGGCAGCGCCTTTGAGTTTCAGGCGCAGCGCGTGCCAATAGATCTGGGCAATCACCCGCAGCGCACCGCCCGGCCGGCGAAAACTTGTTGCAAGAACCCCGAGGGTGGTCAGCGGCACCAGGCGCCCTGTCATGGCGGTGTCGATGCCGCCCGCGCCGTCCTGTTGTGCGATGCGGATGGCGATGCGGTCGGGGTGCAGGGCAAAGCGGAAATGATACTCCCCCGCCACGTCCTGAAAGGGCGAGACGTGAAACACCTTGCGCGCGGTCAGTTCCGTTTCAGCGGTAATCGGCGCAAGGTCGGGGCGGGCCAGCAGATAACTGTGGCGTTGGCCGAAGGTGTTGTTGACCTCGGCAATCGCGGCGATCAGCGCGTCGCCCTGGATCAGCATCCAGAAGCTGACTGGGTTGAACCAGTAGCCCAAGAAACGTGGCTGCGTCACCAGCACCAGCACCAGCCCCGGACGGCGGGCGATCCCGGCCGCGCCGAACTGCGCCCAGGCCCAGTGGGCGCCGGTGCCCGCGCCACGCGGGCCGCCGTGGTCGGAGTCGTAAAAGGCGATCAGGCCAAACCTGTTATGCCCCATCAGCCGGGGCGGGTGAAAATGTTCAGGCGCCAGCAGCAGATGATCGGCATGGGTACGGAATGTGTGGCGCAGGGCACCGCGCCGGGCATGGGTCACCAGCGCGGGCATCGCCAGCACCTCACCCGCCTCAAGCCGCGCGGCGAGAGTCATGGCAGCACCGCCACAGGCAGCAAGCGCCGCGCGATGCGCATGGCGCTGGCAAAGCCATCCTCGTGAAAACCATTGCGCAGCCAGGCGCCGGCAAACCAGGTGTTGCGGTTGCCTTGCATCGCGGCAATTTGTGCCTGTGCATCCAGGGCCGCGAGATCAAAGACAGGATGGCGGAATGTCACCTGATCGTAAATCAAACGCGGGTCGATGCCGTCACTTTGGTTCAGTGTGACAAACAGCGGATCGTCGTCCGGGATATTCTGCAGCCTGTTCATCCAATAGGTGACGGCCACACCCGCTCGCCCGGTATCGCCCCGGCTGACCCATGAACTCCAACATCTGCGGCGGCGCGGCATCACGGATGGGTCTGCGTGAAGGACAGCCTGGTTGGGCTGGAACCGGATTGCCGAAAGGGCGGCCTGTTCGGTCCCGTCAGCATCACTCAGCATCGCGAGCGCCTGATCGGCATGGGTTGCAAGGATGACATGATCGAAACTTTCGGCCTCTGCCCCTTTGGCGCGCAGGGTTACGGTTTCGCCGCTGCGCGTGACCGCCCCCACGGAAGTGCCGGGGCGCAGATCGACTCCGGCCTGCACCAGCGCCGCCAACAGGCGCTCGACATAGGAGATCGAGCCGCCGTCCACCGTCCACCACCGGTGATGCTGGCCGCGGGACAATAGCCCGTGGTTGCGCATGAACCGCACCATCGCAC
This sequence comes from Aquamicrobium segne, assembly GCF_042656785.1. Taxonomy (NCBI): domain Bacteria; kingdom Pseudomonadati; phylum Pseudomonadota; class Alphaproteobacteria; order Hyphomicrobiales; family Phyllobacteriaceae; genus Aquamicrobium; species Aquamicrobium segne. The sequence goes on along the minus strand of NZ_JBHSLL010000018.1, from coordinate 139,991 downwards.
GGGCCGGGAAGGCCCCGATGTCGTGATCGGGCGTGGACCAGATCGCCCCGCAGAACGGATAAAGGTAATGGTCGCGAAATCGTGCACCCAGACGCATCCGCGCGATCAGGGCGGCGATGGTCATCTCGGGCGCTGCCGCCACTTCGGCCTCGGCCCCGGCATTGAAGCGCAGGATGTCGCGGATCATCAGGTGAAAGCGCGGGTCCACGATGTTGCGGCGCTGGCCGAACAGCGCATTGCCGGACCGCAGCGCATATTCCACCCCGCCAGCGTCCAGCGAGACGCCAAAGCTCATGTCGCTTTTGACGATTGGCACGTCAAGGTCGCGAAACATCGCCGTCAGATGCGGGTAATTGACATGGTTGAACACGATGAACCCGGTATCGACCGGCTGATCGCCCCGCTTGCCGGCAAGAACCGTGCGCGCATGGCCGCCAAGCCGGATCGCTTCTTCGTATAACGTAACATGATGGTGGCGCGACAGAACCCATGCGCAAGCCAGGCCCGATATGCCCCCGCCGACGATGGCAATTCGCTGCGGCGCGCCGTTGGTGATGTCAAAAGGCATCTGGACTCCACTAACTCTTTGACAAGCTTACGCGTGGAACCTGGCCTTGGATCAATCAAACCGAAAAATTGCCGTAAGAATGATCTGCTACGCCTTGTCACCCGTATTGCATGGCATGAACACTGCATTTGCACCTGTCGAGCCTTGCACTTATAGAACGCTCAGTCCGATGGCACCGCCACTGGTCGATAGCGGTGCCGTGGGTGCCACAGTGGTGAGTCAGCAGCCGATGAGTGATCTTTCCGAGTTGAGTCGAGATTTGATCGCTGTCCGCGACAGCCGTGACCGCGCGGCGTTCGGACGGCTCTTTGACCATTTTGCCCCAAGGATCAAGGCGATGATGCTGCGCGGCGGGCTGCGCGACGGCACTGCCGAGGATGTGGTGCAGGATGTGATGCTTGCGGTCTGGCACAAGGCAGGGCAGTTTGACCCGCATCGCGCCGACGCGGCCGGTTGGATCTATGGCATTGCCCGGAACCGGCGCATCGACATGGCGCGCCGCCGCCCGCTGGCACAACCCGACGAGATGCCCGAGCTTGAGAGCCTGGAACCCGACGCAGACCAGATCATCGCTCTGCAGCAGGAGGCGCGCCACCTGGCCGAGGCACTTGCGCGACTCGCACCGGAACAGGCCGAGGCGCTGCGCGCTGCCTATTTCGACGACATTCCACACAGCCGCATCAGCGAAATGACGGGCTTGCCGCTTGGCACCATCAAGTCCCGCATCCGCCTTGGCCTTGAACGTCTCAGGCATGAGCTGAGGACAATCGCACCATGATCAGCATCCACCACCATATTCCCGACGACATGCTTGACGCGTATCGCGCAGGCACCTTGCCACATGCCTTTGGTGTGGTCGTGGCCGCGCACCTGTCGCTTTGCGATCAATGCCGTGCCGGCCAGGAGGCGGGCGACATGATCGGCGGTGCGCTTTTGCAGCATGCAGAAGGCGCAACCCTGCGACCCGACGCGCGTGACCGGATGATGACTGCACTAGACGCACCGCCCCCGCCGCCGCCTCTGCGCGCATCTGGGCCGTTTCCGTCTGCCGTGATGCACGAATTGGGCGGAAGGCCGCCGCGCTGGCGCATGCTGGGCGGCGGCATCCGCCAGCAGATCCTGACCGCCGATCGCGAAGGCTCATTGCGCCTGTTGTACATTCCGCCGGGAAAGGCAGTCCCCGAACACGGGCATCGGGGGCACGAACTGACACTTGTTCTTCAAGGCAGCTTTTCCGACAGCGAAGACAACTTTCATCGCGGCGACGTCGAAGTGGCGCATGCCGACATCCACCACCAACCCGTTGCCGGCCGGGACGAGCCATGCATCTGCCTGGCGGCCACCGATGCGCCCTTGCGCTTTCACGCGCTGATTCCGCGGCTGTTGCAGCCGATCTTCCGGATCTGAAGATGAACTATGCGAGCCGCCGCATCTGGATCATTGGCGCCAGCGCCGGGATTGGCGCAGCCCTTGCCCGTGCGTTGGCCGGGCAAGGGGCGCAACTGATCTTGTCCGCCCGCGATGGCGACGCGCTGGAGGCGCTGGCGGCGGAGTGCGGCGGCGCGCAGGCCAGGCCGCTGGATCTGGCCCAGCCTGAAACGCTGGGGGCAGTGGTGGCACAGCTTACGCTTGAGGCACCGCTGGACGCGATCATCTGCACCGCCGCGCTTTATGATCCCGGTCGCGTGGCGGATATCGATCCCATGCGGGCCGAGGCGATGGTGCGCGTGAACATACTGGGCATGCTTGAGGTCGCCCGCCTTTGCCCGCCGCTGCTGCGCGATGGCGGTCAGCTGGTGCTGTTCGGCTCGGTTGCCGGTTACATCGGCCTGCCGGGGGGGCAGCCATATTCGGCAACCAAGGCGGCGGTCAACAACCTTGCCGAAACGCTTGCGATCGAACTGGCCCCGCGTGTGGACGTGCGGCTGGTCTGTCCAGGCTTCGTCCAGACCAGACTGACCGCCCGAAACACCTTCGCCATGCCTGCAATCATCACCGCCGAACAGGCGGCAGAGTCCGTGCTGCGCGGGATGCAACGGCGGGGATTTGATATCCATTTCCCACGCCGCTTCACCCTTGCGATGAAGCTGATACGGGCCCTGCCTTATGCGCTGTCGCTGCGACTGATACGGCGCTTGCGCTGATCGTTCAGTTGAATCGCCCCGACAGCAGAACCACGCCGGCCCAGGCTGAAAACCCGGTCAGGAACGTGCCCCACAACCCGTCGATAATGACCTGCTCCCACGACCAGTCGGCAAGCGTGGCGTAATTTGTCATCTCATAGGTGCCATAACACATCAGCCCAATGATCAGGCCTCCGATCAGCGCGTGAACGGGATCATTCGCTTTCAGCGCCGGCCAGGAAACCAGCCACACAAGCCCGGCGACATATCCCAGATAGAACAGCGCAGCCGGACCAAGCCGCAACGGCTCGGCAAGAAGGTGGCCGACATTGCGCTCAAATACCGGCCGGATCAGAAACCGGATCCCCAGCACATCCAGAGCGAGGAACACCCCGGCGGTTGCAGCATAGAGGAAGGTAACTTGAAGCATGAGAAGTCCTCGTCCCAGTTTCCGTCCAACCGCCGCAGATAGGCGGTGGCCTTCTGTCATATCAGCCTTTGACTTGCTCTACGCACGCAACCTTGCAGCAGATCAATTTCTCCGTGAAGAAAGGCAGACTACTCGCCCCATCCTCATAAACAGCAGTGCCGCACGCATTCCTCGGGTGGATGTCATTATCCCCTAACGGCATCGAATGTGCCAAACTCGTGATGCCGAAGCACCAGCTGAAGGAGACGGCTTCATCAAAACATATAATAGTATCAGCAACTTGAAAGTGGAGAAGGTTGGATATCAGGCCCGTCCCCTCCGCCACTTGCCCCCGCGAAAGCGTTCTCCCGATCCGGCTGCGGCCGGATTTTTCCGTTGTTTTCGGGCGTTATGCGGGAGGGGCTGTTAACCGGCCCACGCGCCGAAGGGCACACACGCATTCTCTCCGGGCCGATATTCTCCGGACCTGTTAACCGCCTCCGTTCCGGTGAACAGCCTCAAGTCTTTGCTTTCAGTTGATCTTTTGAGTTCCGTGACGCACGCGATTTGGTAAAATCATCTGGATGGCGGATGGAACAGAGATCGAACGCTGTCCGCGGAGCCGCAGTTCGGCTGCAGCTGGCGACCAATCTCGCTCCAGCGGCTGTTCGCGCTTTGTGCTGAGTCAACCGCGTGTTACCGTTGTGAAAAAGTGTGAGGCAAGCAGTTGGCCCAGAAGTCAGACATCGAATGGACGGACGCGACGTGGAACCCGGTGACGGGCTGCACCAAGGTCGGTCCTGGTTGTGACAACTGCTATGCAGAGCGGTTCGCAGAGCGCTGGCGCGGAATTGCCGGACACCCCTACGAGCAGGGCTTCGACCTGACACTCTGGCCCTCGAGGCTGAAGCAGCCCGTGCTCTGGAAGAAGCCGCGGATGATCTTCGTCAACTCGATGAGCGACCTCTTCCACAAGGACATCGACCGTACATTCATCGACGCGGTGTTCGACGCAATGGAGCAGGCGGACTGGCACGTCTACCAGGTGCTGACCAAGCGCAGCTCGCTCATGCGCAACTACGTTCGGAAGCGGTATGATGGAGGGCCGGTCCCTCGCCACATCTGGCTCGGAGTTTCTGTCGAGGACGCCGCGCACGCGAGCCGGATCGAGCACCTGAAGCAGATCAATTCCGACGCGCGCTTCATCTCGTTCGAGCCGCTGCTCGGGCTGATCGGGGATGTTGATCTGCAGGGCGTCGCGTGGGCCATCGTCGGGGGGGAGAGCGGGCCACGGGCTCGACCAATGGACGAAAGCTGGGCCCGCCAGCTTCGTGACATCTGCGACCGTGACGATGTGGCGTTCTTCTTCAAGCAATGGGGCGGTGCGCGTCCGAAGTCGGGCGGGCGTCTTCTCGATGGTGAAGAGTGGAACGGCTTCCCGTGGAAGATCGTCCCAAAGCCAATCCTCGATGCTTTGCAGCCTGAGCACGCCTGATGCAGCCAAATGTCAAATATTATCAGGGTCGTGAGCAATCCTACATCAAGCACTTGTTTCTTCAGAAGTACCTCGAAACTGCTGCTTACAAGCTGTTTCAGGGCAGATCGCCCGTTTTCAATTTTGTGGATGCCTTCGCAGGTCCGTGGCGAAATACTGATGCGGCGAAGCAGATGGACACGTCGTTCGGACTTGCCCTCGCTACTCTTGAAAATGTTCGTAGCATTCTCGAAGGGATCGGGCTTCGCGGACTGAAGGTTCGCTTTCGTTTCTGCGAACGCGATCCCGACTCTTTCGCAAGGCTCCAAGCCTTTGCTTCTGAAAACTCGAAGTTCGACATCAAGGTTTTTCCGGGGGCATTCGAAGACAACCTCGGCGCCATTGAAGCGGCTTGTCGGGACATCAGCGGCAGTTTCACCTTCACCTTCGTCGATCCGACAGGATGGGACGTCGACTCGCGCCCGATATTCACATTCCTGAAGGACCTGCGTGGTGAAGTCCTATTCAATTTCATGTCGGAACACGTAAACAGGCACGCCGGCTGGGATGGTGTAGCCGCCTCAGTTGGGCGCTTCCTTGCCGATCCGGACTGGAAATCGGCTTTCGAGGCGCTGCCCGACGACTCGAACGAGTCGAAGATCCTGAAGCTTCTCAAGACAAGGATGGAAGCTGCCAAAGCTGCGACATGGCTGCCTGATTTCGCGATCCGCAAGCCGCGCGAGAACCGCATCAAGATGCGCCTCATTCTCGGAACGCACAGCGCCCATGGGGTCGAGGTCTTCCGAACTGTGCAGCAGAAGGTTGAGAAGGAAGGGTTCAGGGTCCGTCAAAACATCCGGACGGCCGAGACAGGGCAGTTATCGTTGTCGGACGACCTTTTCCTTGAGTTGGACGCGAGCCGAGAGGGCGTCGGTTGCCCTGCCATGGTCGGCTGGGCCAGCGAAACAGTCCTCAAGGCCGTGTCCGCTCAGCCAGGTATCGCCTTTGAGAGGCTCGCACCGGACGTGATGGGACAGGTAATCCCCCCTGAAATTAAGGGTCTTCATTAGTAGAATTTTCTCGGCAAGATGTCTGAGGAGAATTTGAATGAAGAAGAGCAGATACAGCGAGGCACAGATCATCGCGATCCTGCGCCAGGCCGAAGGTGGTGTGCCGGTGGCGCAGCTTTGCCGTGAACATGGCATGAGCGATGCGTCATTTTACAAATGGCGGGCGAAGTATGGCGGCATGGACGCGTCCATGGTCAGCCAGATGAAAGCCATGGAAGACGAGAACCGTCGCCTGAAGCGGATGTATGCCGATTTGAGCATGCAGAACGATCTGCTCAAGGAGGCCCTTGGAAAAAAGTAGTTCGGCCATCTCAGCGCCGCGAGATGGCTGAAATGGCGGTGGAGCGACGCAGGGTCAGCATTGCGCTGGCGTGCCGAGCGTTTGGGGTCAGTCAGACCTGCTTTCGTTACAGCCCTAAGCTGAAGGACGAAAATGCAGTGATCGCCGATCTTCTGACAGAGCTGACAGACACGCACAGAAGTTGGGGATTTGGCCTGTGTTTTCTGCATCTGCGCAACGTGAAGGGTTATCCATGGAACCACAAGCGGGTTTACCGGATCTATTGCGAGTTGGAGTTGAACCTGCGGATCAAGCCCCGCAGGCGGCTGAAACGGGACAGGCCCGATGCGCTGGCCGTGCCAGATGCACCGAATATGACCTGGTCGATGGACTTCATGGCTGATCGCCTCAGTGACGGCCGTGCGTTTCGGCTGCTCAACGTGCTGGATGATTTCAACCGCGAGGGACTTGGCATCGAAGTTGACTTCTCGTTGCCTGCCGAACGCGTCATCCGCAGCTTGAACCGCATCATTGAGTGGCGAGGAAAACCCGGGACGATCAGAGTGGACAACGGCCCGGAATATATCAGTGAAAAGCTGAAAGAATGGGCTGAGAAACAAGGAATTAGCATCCAGCATATCCAGCCAGGACAGCCCCAGCAGAATGCCTATGTCGAGCGATACAACCGCACGGTAAGGCACGAATGGCTAAATCAATACATCATCGAAAGCATCGAGGAGGCTCAGGCTCAAGCCACGCAATGGCTATGGACTTACAACAATGACCGCCCCAACATGGGCATCGGCGGCATAACACCCGCACAGAAACTGAAAGTGGCCATGTAAGTTCTACAAATGCACCCCGTTAAAAAAGGGGAGATTACCAGCCCGATCTCTCAAAGGAGGCAGAAATGTCAGTAGAAAAAGTCGCAATCATCACAGCAGGCGGCAGTGGCATGGGTGCGGCAACCGCACGACGATTGGCAGCGGACGGATTCAAGGTTGCAATCCTGTCATCTTCAGGCAAGGGCGAGGCGCTGGCCAGCGAACTGGGCGGCTTCGGCGTCACTGGCTCCAATCAGTCAAACGATGATCTGAAACGGCTGGTTGATGGCACATTTGAGCGTTGGGGCCGCATCGACGTGCTGCTCAACAGCGCTGGTCACGGCCCGCGCAAGCCAATTCTTGAAATCACCGACGAGGACTGGCACACCGGCTTTGACACTTATTTCCTGAATGTCGTGCGGCCGACGCGGCTGGTTGCACCCATCATGCAAAAGCAGAAAAATGGTGTCATCATCAATATCTCGACAACATGGGCCTTCGAGCCGAGCAACATGTTCCCGACTTCGGCGGTCGCGCGTGCCGGGCTTGCTTCCTTCACCAAGATTTTTGCGGATGACTATGCAAGTGACAATATCCGCATGAACAATGTTCTGCCCGGCTGGATCGACAGCCTGCCTGCAACCGGCGAGCGCCGCGACAACGTACCCTTAAAGCGTTACGGCACGTCCAAAGAGATCGCCGCAACAATTTCCTTTCTGGCCTCCGATGGTGCGGCCTATATCACCGGGCAGAATATCCGGGTTGACGGTGGTGTCAGCCGCTCCATATGACGCCTGTAAAAAAACCAAGATCAATTACTTCGCGTCAGCAATATATTGGCGTCCACCGACCCAGTTGCGCCATTGCGCTTCGGTGCCGTTGAAAACATTCAGGTCGATTTTTCCCTTCACACCATGCGACAGGCCCGAGCCTGAATATTGCCAGAACACCCATTTGCGGCCCGGATAAACCTTGGACGGATGCTGAGCCACAGCGCGCAGCCAGAACGGATAGTCGATAAATGCGCCCTTCAAATTGTCGGCATAAAAATCCGGAGCCGTATAGATGATTGGACGCTGGCCATAATGGCGCTCCAGCCGGTCCATGAACACCTGCATCTTTTCACGCACCTGAGCGGCTGATGGACGCTTGCGGCAACGGGACTGGCCATTCCACTCAACATCAATGACCGGCGGCAACGCCCCTTCTGTTTTGGGCACATTGCGAATGAACCAGTCGGCCTGCTCACTGGCTGTCCGGCACCAATAGAAGAAATGATAGGCGCCGCGCTTGATGCCTGCCGCTGCCGCCCCATTCCAGTTCTGCATGAACAGCGGATCAAGATGGTCGCCACCATCGGTGGCCTTGATGTAAGCAAAATTGGCGCCCTGACTGCGCAGCTTTGGCCAATCAATCTGGCCCTGCCAGCGCGACACATCAACACCATGTACGGCATAATGGCGAGGCTTGACCTTGCCGAAATCAATCGGCTTGGCATCCCGGAACCGTTGCGGGTGAATAACCCCGCCAATCGCCTTCTGCGATCGGGTCGAAGGGCGCGACATCGGCACCAGCGCGGCAGCCTTGACCTCAGGCATGGCAATTCCGGCAGAGGTTTCATCTGCCACCATGGCGGAAATCTGGCTCTGGGCACCATCCGCCAAAACTGTTTGCGATGCTGCAGTGTCTCCACCAACCCCGACAGCCGGGATGACGGCTCGATTGATCGAACTGGTCGTTTCCTGAGAAGGGCGCGGGACAATGTCCTCAATACCGATCCGTGAACAGCCGGCAACACCAAGACTGAGAATGACAAGAGCTGAAAAGGCTGAAAAACGCATCCGGGACCTGTACGCAAAACACATCGTCCGGACCGGATGGCAAAGCGCCATTCCGGGACCCAAAAGCACTTTTAAGGCCCAATCACCAAGAAAGTTTGAATCAATCTGTTAACGTCTGGCGTAACTCAACTGGCTGAACTGCAAGTTTTAGACACACATCTGTTGCTCGCAGCCTTCATGCCCTACCATATAAGCAGGCGACAAAGACGGATCGCTGACACGAGCAGCGGCGCGCTCCAGCATCCAGCGCAAGCCTTTTGGATCAACCCGGTCACGTTGCATGAGCAGTTGAACCATCGGGTCGCTCAGCAATTCATCGAGCCTGATCTCATTTGTGCACATATTCGCCTCCTGATCCTGTCTGCCCAACCCCGCATCACGTGCAGATCAGATAAGCCGCCAATCATGACAGGCCAATGGCAGTGAGACGACCATGGCATGGCAATTGCATGTTTTTTTATTCAACTTTCTGGGCAGTATTGTTTTAGCCCTGCACAATCAGTGCTTGCGCGCCTGCACCAGATAGGCGTCAATTGTCTCCTCACCCAGCCATTTCATGGCTTCAAGCCGGTGCAACCCCTCAACAAGGACATAGCGCTTGCCGTCATGGCGCAGTTGAATGGGCAATTTCATCCCGTTTTCCAGAATATCCTCGGCAAGATGGCGCACCGTTTCAGGATGCAATGTCTTGCGGCGTGCTGTCGGCACATAAATCTCTTCCACCCCGACTTTCTGAACTCTCAGCATATCACCTCCTGTTTTACAGATATTTTTTTATTCATCGCCTGCAGGCTCTTAAAAATAGCGAGGGCTGAGCAGATGACTGCATCATATTCGTAGCGTAAAACACTTTTCGTCATAATGGTTTCCACCACTGTGCCGCATTTGCACCTTACAGCGCAGTGATAGCAGGAGGCAGACATATGGACCGGGTACCAACACTGGCGCTGGCGCTGACCATCACCACCGCCGCTACTTTAGGCGGTCTTTTGATATATGGCCCGGCCAATGCGCAGATAAAAAACGATGCCGACTATATTGATGACCGCTCTGGCCCGGCTCAACTGATCCGCTCCTTCTACAGCGCCATCAACCGCCATGAATATGCCCGCGCCTGGGATTATTTTGGCGAGACAAAACCGGTTGCTGATTTCGCAAGTTTTGCCAAAGGCTATGAGGAAACCGTCTTTGTCGAGGTTGAAACCGGCGGCATTTCAGAAGAAGGAGCCGCAGGCAGCCTTTATTATACGCTACCGGTGGCCATTCGTGCGCAACAGCAGGATGGCTCGGAAAAAATCTTTGCCGGCTGCTATACGCTACGTCAGATCAGCCCCCAGACGCAGGAGCCTCCCTTCAAGCCGCTCCATATTGAAAAAGGCGAATTGAAGCTAACGGATTCAGCTTTCACAAAAGCCCTTCCCATGAGTTGCGGCGACAATGGTGTATTTGCGCCAAATGATGCGCTGCTGGAAAAAGCTAAAGCTGCCTTTATCGCCAGCTATAGTGAGCGCTGTAATGCTTCATCTTCTGAAAGCGACACTACATCCCCTGTTGATTACACGATCTCCTATCGCACCAGAGATAATGATCACCAACAGCAGGCGCGGCTGTTTCGTTTCCTGTGTTCAAGCGGGGCTTACAACCAGACTTTTGTGTTCTTCATGAGTGATGAACAGGGCCTTGTCCGGCAAGTGCATCTGGCAGAGCCGGAACTCGACATCCATTATGAAAATGACGATCCGGAGAAAAAGCCCGATGCCGTCAACATTATCGGCTATCGCAGCACGGATGAACTGACCAATGCCACTTATGACGAGGAAAATTTTTCAATCACGACACATGCCAAATGGCGCGGCGTCGGCGATGCTTTCTCCCGCGGCACATGGCTGTTTCGCAATGGCGCATTTTCACTGGTCTTTTATGAAGTCGATGCGTCTTATGATGGCCAGATCAATCCGCAAACCATTCTCGATTATAATTCAGCCCCCTAAAGCCTGTCTCCCGAGACTTGAGAACCAGTTTCGGGATAAAGACATGCGTAAAAACAAAGGCTTAAAGCCATCATTTTGCCACTGAAAGCATCCAGTTGAGGGTCTCGCGCCAGTCTGTCATGCGGATAGGCGTGCCATGGCTGCCGGTTTCAAAGCGTACAAAACGCGCCGGATAATTGTTTTGTTTTTTTAAAATGGCACGGAAAAACGCTTCCTGTTTTTCGACCGCAAACACGCTGTCACGACTGCCTTGTGCAAAAAACACAGGAATACGGCGCAAAAAGCCGGGGCTGGATAAAAAGCCTTCATCCCACAAGGAGCCAAGCAGCAGCAATCCATCCACCTGTTGGGCGTCTTGTCTGTTGCCCGCCAGTTTCCAGCAAAGCGCACCCCCCATGGAACCGCAGGCAACAAAGATTTTTGCATGGGGCGACTGGCTGGCATAATGCTGGATCAATGCTGAAATTTCAGCAGCTCCACGTGCGTCAAAATCAGAAAAATCCGGCGACAGATAAAGCCCGCCATTTTGCGCCATCAGATTTTTGATGCGGTTGAAATTGCCGCCAAAGGTAAAATCATCCACGCCCTGACGGCGGCTGCCCCCCTGCCCGTGCAGATAAAGCACGATCATGCTGGCATTTTTTGTGCGCCCCACAGCAAAATGTCTTATGGTGCCGACATTGGTTTTCAGCGCCAGATCTTTTTGCACCTTGCGCACGCCGGTTGAAACATAGGCCCGTTTTGCCCGGCGCTCGGGGATTTCATCGCGCCCGTTAATGTCACGCAACTCGCGATAGTCCACCACACGATAGGAAAGATCAGCCTCAGCCGACACAAGTGCCGGATAGGCAAACAACTCATCCTTGTATGGTTTGAGAACAAGGGACTGCGCCCATGCTGCTCCCATCAACAGCAACATGGACAGGCAGGTAAGGGCTGCCCGCATCACAAACTGCTCAAGCCTTGTCATCAAGGACCGTATAATGGCGGTCGTGATAGAGCAGCGGGGGTTGTTCCTTGCCAAGGCGCAGCCCGGCCACCCGCCCGAAATAAATACGATGGGTCGCAATGTCCTTGGTGTCGATGATCTCGCAATCGAACACGGCAATCGCATCAATCAGCGTTGGCGCGCCGGTCGCTATCACATCCCATGTTCCAACCTTGAAGCGCTCGCTCATCGACGCCAGCCCGGTTTGTCCTGAAATTGCAGCGGCCACCGGCTGGTGCTGCTTTCCCAAAGTGTTAAGCGCAAATCTGCCATTGGCCAGAAAAACCTCATTCTTCAAATTCTCGCGATTGAGACAAACCAGAAGAATGGGGGGCGTGTCGGAAACCGAGCAGCTTGCCGTCACGGTGGCGCCGCGCAAACCAGCCGCACCATCCGTGGTTATGATATGAACATGACCCGCAAATTTAGCCATCGCATCGCGATAGGCCTGAGGTCCGACATCGTTTTTCTTGAGCACCGGCAGCAATCCATTTGCAATTTGAACACTATATAAGCCGGGCTGACTGCCCCCACAAGCAACTGTCTGTTCAGCAGACAACAATATGGCAGCCTGTATTGCGCAACGTGCCACCAGCCTCTACAGCAGGACAAACCGGCAAGATGAAGGACAGATTGCAGGCAAAAATGCGTATCGCCCAAATCATAGCGACTGCCCTTTCAGGCCTCCTGCTTGCCTTTCATGCGCAGGCCGAGCCGGTGACCATTGGCATCGCCGCTCCACTTTCAGGCCCTTTTGAGCGGCTTGGGCAGCAAATTGCAGCAGGCGCAAAACTGGCGGCGACCGGGCATGACATTCAACTTGCCATTATCGATGACCAGTGCAGCGCTGCCGGTGGCGAACATGCCGCCCGCCATTTTGTCGAACAGAAGGCCCAAATCGCTATTGGCTTTTTGTGCACGCAAGCAGTTGAGGCTGCCAGCCCTCTACTGATGGAGGCAGGCATTCCTGTTATCATGACAGGACCGCGCACCGAAAGCCTGACCGACCAGAAAAACCGTACAGGATGGCCCCTGTTTCGGCTTGGTCCGCGTGACGATGATGAGCGCAATGCAATTGCCGACATGCTCACCAGGCGCTGGAAGAGCGATTATTTTGCCATCATCGATGATGGCACGATTTACGGGCGCGAACTGGCCGGAGCTTTTCGGGAAAAAGTCAGGCAAGCCGCCCTCGAACCTGTCTTTATCGACACATTCCGGCCCGGTCTCGACAATCAGATCGCACTGGCTGGCCGCCTGAAACGCGCTGGTGCAACCCATGCTTTTGTTGGGGGTGATGCTGCTGACATCGCCATCATGGCGCGTGATGCAGCTAAGCTCGATGCCGATATGACATTTGCCGGTGGCGAGGCTTTGCGCAGCGCAGCGCCAGATGTGCCATTTGCTGTCGGAACCTTGATGATTGCCCCGCCAGAATGGGCCGATGTGGCAGAGCCTGTTGCCGTGCAAGCTTTTTTACAAGCCGGCATTCAAGCCGAAGGCTATGCCCTGCCCGCTTATGCCGCCATCCAGATCGCGCTCAGCGCAATAAAAAGCGACAGACCTGTGATAGAGGTTTTTTCAGAAAAGGAATTTGCCACTTCTATCGGCCCCGTTCGCTTTAACGCTCAAGGTGATCTGGCGCAAAACCTCTATCGGCTCTATCGTTTCGACGGGCAGGATTTTGTGCAAATCGAGGCAGAGTGATGTTTCAAACCGGTCCGCGCAATCTGATCACCGATGTTGCGGGCCTGCATGTCGGCAATGTTGCAGATGCCCGCCTTAAATCTGGTGTGACCGCCATTTTATGCCATGAACCGGCTGTGGCGGCCGTACAGGTGCTGGGGGGTGCGCCCGGCACACGCGAAACCGATCTTCTGGAGCCGCATAATACGGTTGAGACCGTCAATGCCGTGGTGCTTTCCGGCGGCTCGACCTTCGGGCTGGATGCAGCTTCAGGCGTACAGGTATGGCTGCGTGAGCAAGGCATCGGTTTTGCCGTTCAGGGACAGGTGGTGCCGATTGTGCCTGCTGCAATCCTGTTTGACCTTGCCAATGGCGGCGACAAGGATTGGGGGCGCTATCCGCCCTATCGCGAGCTTGGCTATGAAGCCGCCCGCCTTGCAGGCTCCGATTTTTCTCTGGGCACGCAATTTTCTCTGGGCACACAAGGGGCAGGAACCGGCGCGCTCAGTGCCGGTCTGAAAGGCGGGCTGGGATCAGCCTCAACCTTGCTCAACAGCGGCATTACCATCGGCGCGCTGGCAGCGGTTAATCCGCTGGGGTCGGTAACCATCGGCAATAGCCGCCATTTCTGGGCTGCACCTTTCGAGATCAATCATGAATTTGGTGGACTGGGCCTGCCCTGCCCGATGCCGCCTGAAGCTCATGAGATAAAGCTGAAATCCGGTAAAAACCCGCAAGGGGCCAATACCACCATTGCCGTCATCGCCACCGATGCGGTGCTGACCAAATCTGGCGCCAAGCGGCTGGCTATTGCCGCCCATGACGGCTTTACCCGCGCCATCTGGCCAAGCCACACAGCCTTTGACGGCGATCTGGTGTTTGCATTGGCCACGGGCCGCAGTGGAATCAACATCTGTCCACAAGACGCCATCGAACTTGGAGCCGCGGCCGGAGCAACCATGGCGCGCGCCATTGCGCGTGGTGTTTATGCTGCAACCCCGGCACAAGACGACCTGCTTCCCGCATGGTCGCAATATATAGAGCCTGTGTGATCACGGGCAAATACTGACAGGAGACTATTTTGCGATTTTTCAGATTTTTCTTCGTCCTGTTTGCCCTTGCCTGTCTCATGACCACAAATGCCCGCGCCGGTGATGTGGCAACTCTGGATATTCTAGGGTTCAGTCAGGATGGCGGAATTTTTGCCTTTGAAGAATATGGCGTTCAGGATGGCTCCGGTTTCCCTTACGCCAACCGCTATTATATCGACACCGCCAGCGACAGCTATGTGAAGGGGACACCAATCCGTGTGCGCCTTGATGATGAAAGCGCCAGCCTGCAAGCCGCGCGTGACAAAGCGCGAGAACAGGGCGAAGCCATTGTCAGTCAGGCAGAATTGACAGAAAATCGCGGTTTTACCGCTGGCAGCAACCCCGTCACCGAATTGTCGGCCGACCCGTCACGCATGGTGGTCAACCCCCGGCCTGTTATTCCTCCAATCGACACGCCTTTGGAATTTCGTCTGGAAACCATCCCCTTTGGCGAGTTGGAACAATGCCATGGCATGGGCGAAGCTGTCGGTTTTCGGCTTTTGCGCATTGATGCTGCCGATGGCGGTAAGACACAGCTTGTGCATGAAGACACTTCAATTCCCAAAAGCCGCAACTGCCCGACCGGTTATTTTATTGGTGCCATCCAGACCTTTTCTTCAGGGCTGGATTTAAGCCGCTATGCGGTGCTGATTGGCGTGCAGCAAATTGGCTTTGAAGGGCCCAATTATCGCTGGATGGCGGTGACCGGAGTCTATTAAGAGACATCATGCCATCATAAGCATCATCATGCGTTGAGCATTTGTGCCTGCTCTGTTAGGAGCCTCCAAAATAACATTTAATGTTAATAAGTTAAAGTTAGGGCTGCAAATGATACCCCGTTATTCCCGGCCGGAAATGGTCGCCATCTGGTCACCCGAAACCCGCTTTCGCATCTGGTTCGAGATCGAGGCCCATGCTTGCGATGCTCTGGCCGAGCTTGGCGTCATCCCCAAGGAGGCGGCCCGCACGATCTGGGAAAAAGGTGGTGCTGCACAGTTTGATGTCGAGCGCATTAACGAGATCGAGCGCGTCACCAAACATGATGTGATCGCTTTTCTGACCCATCTGGCTGAATTTGTCGGCCCCGATTCGCGCTTCATCCATCAGGGCATGACCTCATCTGATGTTCTTGACACCTGCCTTGCCGTTCAACTGACCCGTGCCGCCGATCTTCTGCTGGCCGATCTTGATGCTTTGCTTGCCGCCCTCAAGCGCCGTGCCTTTGAGCACAAGAACACGGTCACCATTGGCCGCAGCCACGGCATTCATGCCGAGCCGACCACCTTTGGCGTGAAACTTGCACAAGCCCATGCCGAATTTTTCAGAGCACGCCAACGTCTTGTTCATGCGCGTGAAGACATCGCCACCTGCGCCATTTCCGGGGCGGTCGGCACTTTTGCCAATATCGACCCGTTTGTGGAAGAGCATGTGGCAAAAAAACTTGGTCTCAAGGCAGAGCCGGTATCAACCCAGATCATTCCGCGTGACCGCCACGCCATGTTCTTTGCCACACTTGGCGTCATCGCCTCCTCCGTCGAGCGGTTATCGATCGAAATCCGCCATTTGCAGCGCACCGAGGTTCTGGAAGCGGAAGAATATTTCTCGCCGGGCCAGAAAGGCTCGTCCGCCATGCCGCACAAGCGCAATCCGGTGCTAACTGAAAACATGACCGGTCTTGCCCGCATGGTGCGCTCTTATGCTTTTCCGGCCATGGAAAATGTCGCACTGTGGCATGAGCGCGATATTTCACACTCTTCCGTTGAGCGCATGATCGGCCCTGACGCGACAATCACGCTGGATTTTGCGCTGGTGCGGCTCACCGGCGTCGTCGACAAGCTGCTGGTTTATCCTGAAAACATGGAACGCAACCTCAACCGGTTCCGCGGTCTTGTCCATTCACAGCGTGTGCTTCTGGCGCTGACCCAGGCTGGAGTTTCGCGTGAAGATTCTTATCGTCTCGTACAGCGCAACGCCATGAAGGTCTGGGAACAGGGCAAGGATTTTCTTGAAGAATTGCTGGCTGACAAGGACGTCACCGCCGCGCTTTCAGAAAGCGAAATTCGCGAAAAATTCGATCTCGGCTATCACACCAGATATGTCGATACGATCTTCAAGCGGGTGTTTGGCGAAAGCTGAAACCGTCCCAAATACAGGCAAAGCAGGTCATCTGCATTGAAGAGGCGGCCTTCAACCGCTACATCGGCCCCATGAAAGTCAAAGACGCAGATATTCTCATCGTTCCCGGCTACACCAATTCCGGCCCGGACCACTGGCAGACCCGCTGGCAGGCGAAACTCTCAACGGCCAGGCGGGTCGAGCAGGCGCAATGGTCAAAGCCGGAGCGCAACGACTGGATAAACGCACTTGTCAAAACGGCAAATGAAGCCGAAAGGCCGATTGTTTTCGTTGCCCATTCACTTGGGGTGCCAACCGTCATTCACGCCTTGGCGCATATCAAAAAACCTGTTGCGGGCGCTTTCTTTGTCGCGGCCCCTGATGTCACCAATCCCGACATCAGGCCCAAACATCTCATGACATTTGGTCCCTATCCCCGCGACCCCCTGCCCTTTCTCTCAATCACGGTGGCCAGCCGCAATGATCCCTACTGCCCGTTTGAGGTGGCGGAAGATATTGCCGGCGCCTGGGGTTCGCTATTTATCGACGCTGGCGACTCAGGCCATCTCAATGCTGAATCCGGCCACGGCCCATGGCCGGAAGGGTCGATGACCTTTGCGCATTTCATGAGCCGTCTTTGATCGAATCCTTCAGGCTGGCAACAAGTTTACTTGCCCCGTTTGCAATAAGCTGGTGTTCTGAACCTGAAGCAAGCAATCTGTAGCCCATTTCAACGAAACGACCGGCAAAGCCGGGATCAGTTAAAAAGATGCCGGCATGTTTTCCGGCAGCTCTTGCCCGTCCGGCCACACCAGCCAGCGTCTCCATCATGTCTTCCAGCGTTGGATTGACCTGCTGGCCCTCGGTCCAGGCAATCGAGAAATCGCTGGGACCAAGGAAAATCGCATCAATGCCTTGCATTGCCAGAATATCGTCAAGACAATCCAGTGCAGCGCGTGTTTCAATCATGGCAAAAGATAAAGTGCGGTGATTGGACCTGCGCAACCAGTCCTGCTGAGTGCCCTGACCATGACGGGGAAAGGCATAGGTTGGTCCCCATGAGCGCTGGCCAAGTGGCGGATATTTCATTGCAGCGGCAAAGGCGCGCGCATCTTCAAGTGAATTGACCATGGGGGCAATGACCGCCTCTGCGCCAAAATCCAGCGCACGGCTGGCCATATCAAAACGGCCAACGGGGATACGCACAAGGGTTGACCTGCCCGCAGCCAGCACCGGTGCAAGACAGCGCAAAACACTGTCTTCGCTATGGCCGCCATGCTGCATGTCAAGCGTGACAGCATCAAACGCCTGTGCAGCAAGAATTTCCACCGTCAACGGGTCCGGTACACCAGACCAGCTTGTCAAAACCACCTCATCGGCTTCAAGACGTTCTTTAAGTGACATCCGTCCTTCCTTCATATGAAGATTCACTTCTCCGCTTTAAACTCTTGTTTTCAAGCAAAAAAGCCACCCGACAAGCAGGTGGCTTTATTATCTGACCCGATGCAGCAATTGTTCAGCTATTCTTGACCTGTTCGGCAGCGGTGACCAGCAGTTCTTCCATCGTCCTGCGGATCTGATGATCGGACTGGTCCACGCCAGCAGCATCGAAATCCTGACGCAGCTTGCGAAACACGTCCTCGTCGCCTGCCTCTTCAAAATCGGCTTTGACCACTTCGTCAGCATAGGCTTGCGCGTCTGCCCCGCTCTTGCCAAGTTTTTCGGCCGCCCACAGGCCAAGCATCTTGTTGCGACGAGCCATCGCCTTGAATTTTTGCTCCTCATCCAGCGCAAATTTGCGCTCAAAACTCTCTTGCCGGTTTTTCATGTCACTCATGATGTCTGATCTCCAGATGCAAACGATTCGCTTGACCCTCAATATGGAATGCCGGAGCTTAAACCAAAAGGGCAGCACACAGATTTAATGGCAATGTCAAAACCGGCTGCCGCATCCAGCCTTTAAACGGGGTATCAAGAGTGATTCCAATTGAGGAAACCGTTCATTTAGGCTAGAGCATTTTGCAGCCGGACGGAATCGTCTGACGTCGCAATAATGCGGCTAAAAAAGAAGCTGGAGCAGCGGAAGCTGCGTTCGTCAGAACGCCCGTTGCTCTAGAGACCCGATTGAACCATGGTTGCCGCACCAGCGGCCTGAAAACAGGCGGTCGCTATGCCGCCTTTCAAGCCAGAGAACACCAAGATGAAATCACGCCGCCGCATTTATGAAGGCAAGGCCAAAATCCTCTATGAAGGACCGGAGCCTGGAACGCTGATTCAGTTTTTCAAGGATGACGCCACCGCCTTCAACGCCAAGAAGCATGAAATCGTGGACGGCAAGGGTGTCCTCAACAATCGCATATCTGAACATATTTTCACCCATCTCAACCGCATGGGCATTCCCACCCATTTCATTCGCCGCCTGAACATGCGCGAGCAACTGATCAGGGAAGTGGAAATCATTCCCCTTGAAGTGGTGGTGCGCAATGTGGCCGCCGGTTCGCTTGCCAAGCGCCTTGGCCTTGAAGAAGGCACGCTGCTGCCGCGTTCGATCATCGAATTCTACTACAAGGCCGATGCGCTGGATGACCCCATGGTTTCGGAAGAGCACATCACCGCCTTTGGCTGGGCCAGCCCCCAGGAAATTGACGACATCATGGCGCTGGCCATCCGCGTCAATGACTTCCTTTGCGGCCTGTTTCTCGGTGTCGGCATTCAACTGGTTGATTTCAAGATGGAATGTGGGCGCCTTTATGAAGGCGAGATGATGCGCATCGTCGTTGCCGATGAAATCTCGCCCGATTCATGCCGCCTGTGGGATACGGCCACACAAGACAAGCTCGACAAGGACCGGTTCCGACGCGATATGGGCGGGCTGGTTGAAGCCTATCAGGAAGTGGCGCGCCGTCTTGGTATCATGAACGAGAATGAACCACCCCGCCCGACCGGCCCTGTGCTTGTCGCCACCAGCCTGCCCAAGGGCAGCAAGCCTCACTGAATTTTTTCCACAGGAGCACCAAGCGTGATCAAGGCCCGCATTATCGTAACCCTCAAGAATGGCGTGCTCGACCCACAAGGCAAAGCCATTGAAAATGCACTTGGCGGCCTCGGCTTTGGCGATGTCGGCCAGGTGCGTCAGGGCAAGGTGTTTGATATTGAACTTGCCCATGATGACAAGGTCAAAGCCGAAACCGACCTCAAGGCCATGTGCGACAAGCTTCTGGCCAATACGGTGATTGAAAACTACGCAGTGGAGATTGTGTAAGGTGAAATCAGCCATCGTCCTCCTTCCCGGCCTCAATCGCGACCGCGATATGGTTGCCGCACTGACCCGGATTTCCGGCAAGCCACCCGTGATCGCGTGGGAAAGCGACACGACAATCCCTGATGTCGATCTCATCGTCATTCCCGGCGGCTATTCTTATGGCGACTATCTGCGCTGCGGGGCAATTGCCGCTCGCACGCCGGTATTGCGGGCCGTGGCGGAAAAAGCCGCGCAAGGCGTTCTGGTCATCGGGGTCTGCAACGGGTTCCAGATCCTGCTCGAAGCAGGCTTGCTTCCCGGCGCATTGATGCGCAACACCTCACTGAAATTCATCTGCCGGGAGGTCGAGCTGGAAATTGCCAATGCCAACACCAGCTTTACCCGCAATTATCAGCCCGGCCAGATCATCCGTTGCCCCATCGCCCATCAGGACGGAAATTATTTTACCGATTCTGAAACACTGGCGCGTCTGGAAGGCAATGGACAGGTGGTGTTCCGTTATGCGCAAGGCGCCAATCCCAATGGCTCGATCAATGATATTGCCGGTATTGTCAGCGAAAAAGGCAATGTGCTGGGGATGATGCCGCACCCCGAAAACCTGATTGAGGATGCACATGGCGGCACAGATGGCCGCGCATTGTTTGAAAGCGCTTTGGGTATTGCCGCGTGAGGCTTGTTTTTCTGATAGTCGCTTTACTTGGCCTTGCCGGCTGCCAGTCAGGCTCGAAAACATCCGCGCAATCCGGAGGCAAGAGCGCGTCACTGCGCATCATGGAACAGGTGGCGATGGCTGCGCATAAATGTTGGATTGCCAGCAAGGATCCGGCCTTTCGCACCTATCAGATGGCCAATGAGCTGAATAATTTTGGCGGCACACCACGCTTTTTGCTGGTTCCGGCCAAACATTATGGCGGCAAGCCGCTTCTGGTGGTGCAGGCAACAGGCACATCAAGCCGCGTCGAGGTTTTTGGACCGCTGATGGAGCAGGCACAGGCCGCGCGCATCAATGCCGATATTGCCCGCTGGCAAAGCGGCAACGCAGCCTGTTCATCCGCCGCATAGCCGGGTTTCAATGCTGGTGCTCGCCGTTTTGGAAACGGGCCCAGATTAAAAAGACCCTGAAAATAGATGAGCTAGAGCAATTCCAGTAAAAGTGCGCAGCGGTTTTGCGTCCGGAATTGCGTAAAAACAAAGAGGTAGAGCATTGTAGGTGATCCTGTTTTCACCGAAAATGCTCTACGTCTCGCATGATAATTTGAAGCGCAACATCAGGCTTCAAGAAACACCGGGGAAAATTCATGCAGCAGACTGTTTTTTATCCTGAACCGGCAAAATGGATCGGCTGGGCAATTGTCCTTTCGCTTCTGGCTATTGCCGCAGGCTATTGGGCAGAGTTTCATACAGGGTCGGGCAACGCCCTGTTTGTCGAAAACGGCCGGGTGGAAGGCACCCAGACCATTGTTTTGCTGGTGACAGCACTGGTCTTTGCCGCACGCGCATGGCGCAGCCATGATCCCGTGGCCTTCATCTGCATCCCGGTTGCCTGCATTCTTTTACATGCCGCCATGCGTGAAACGCCCCGTTGCGGCAGCGCCTTTTATCCCGGCGGCCCCTGTCTGACAGCCGCCACCAAATATACGCTTTCCGCCATCATGCTCACCATCATGGCGGTGCTGCTTTATGTGCGGCGCAAGGATTTCAAGGACGCCCTCAACCCCCGTTACAGCCTTGTCTTCTGGCCGCTTGGTGTTGCCTTTCTCATGTTATTGGCAGCAGAGCTTGCCGAAAGCCGCCATTTTGAAGGCATCGAAGAAATGCTTGAAATGCTGGCCTATTGCTACGCATTTGCCTGTTCGATCTGGATTTACCGCCACATCTAACCCTACACCCGTCACAAGAAAATTTACCGATCCCGTTTGCAACCGACCGCAGCCTGAAAAACCGAGCCAGAAACCAATGACCATAACCAATACCCCCCCGATCACTTCCGACATGATTGCTGCCCACGGCCTCAAGCCGGATGAGTATCAGCGTATTCTCGACCTGATCAAACGCGAACCAACCTTTACCGAGCTTGGTATTTTTTCAGCCATGTGGAATGAGCATTGCTCTTATAAATCCTCAAAAAAATGGCTGCGCACATTGCCCACAACCGGTGATGTCGTCATTCAGGGACCGGGTGAAAATGCCGGTGTGGTTGATATTGGCGATGGCGATTGCGTGGTCTTCAAGATGGAGAGCCACAACCACCCCTCCTATATCGAGCCCTATCAGGGCGCAGCCACGGGTGTCGGCGGCATTTTGCGTGACGTGTTCACCATGGGCGCGCGCCCCATTGCTGCGATGAATGCGCTGCGTTTTGGCGAACCGGACCACCCCAAGACCCGCCATCTGGTCGCGGGCGTGGTTTCGGGCATTGGCGGCTATGGCAATGCGTTTGGCGTGCCCACTGTTGGCGGCGAGGTCAATTTCGACGCCCGCTATAATGGCAATATTCTGGTCAACGCCTTTGCCGCCGGTCTAGCCAGGACCGATGCCATTTTTTATTCAAAGGCTGAAGGCGTTGGCTTGCCGGTGGTTTATCTGGGCGCCAAGACAGGGCGCGATGGCGTTGGCGGCGCCACCATGGCCTCTGCCGAATTTGACGACACGATTGAAGAAAAGCGGCCAACCGTGCAGGTGGGCGATCCCTTCACCGAAAAATGCCTGCTTGAAGCCTGTCTTGAACTGATGGCCTCCGGCGCAGTCATCGCCATTCAGGATATGGGGGCAGCCGGGCTGACCTGCTCGGCGGTCGAGATGGGGGCCAAGGGGGATCTGGGCATTGAACTCAATCTCGATACGGTGCCGGTGCGTGAAGAGCATATGAGCGCTTACGAGATGATGCTGTCGGAAAGCCAGGAGCGCATGCTTATGGTTCTGCGTCCCGAGAAGGAAAAGGAAGCTGAAGCGATCTTTATCAAATGGGGGCTGGACTTTGCCGTGGTTGGCAAAACCACCGATGATTTACGCTTCCGCGTTCTGCACAAGGGCGAGGAAGTGGCCAATCTGCCGATCAAGGAACTGGGCGATGAAGCGCCCGAATATGACCGTCCATGGGTTGAGCCGGTCAAGGCGGCCCCGCTTGCAGCAGATGATATTCCCCAAGCCGATGTGGCTGACGCGCTGCTGACAATGCTTGACAGCCCCGACCTGTCATCGCGCCGCTGGGTCTGGGAACAATATGACACCATCATTTCAGGCAATTGCCTGCAATGCCCGGGCGGAGACGCCGGTGTGGTGCGCGTTGACGGGCAGGATACCAAGGCGCTCGCCTTCACATCGGACGTCACCCCGCGCTATTGCGAGGCCGATCCTTATGAGGGCGGCAAACAGGCCGTGGCCGAATGCTGGCGCAATCTGACGGCCACCGGAGCGCTGCCGCTGGCAGCCACCGACAATCTGAATTTCGGCAATCCTGAACGCCCCGAAATCATGGGCCAGCTTGTCCATGCCATCAAGGGCATTGGCGAAGCCTGCCGCGAACTTAATTTCCCGATCGTTTCGGGCAATGTGTCGCTCTACAATGAAACCAATGGGCAAGGCATTTTGCCAACTCCGACCATTGGTGGCGCGGGCCTGCTTGATGACTGGCGCAAAATGGCCCGTATCGGTTTTGCCGGTGAAAATCAGCCGATCCTGCTGATCGGCGCTCCTGATGGCTGGGGCACGCATCTGGGCCAGTCCATCTATTTGCGCGTTCTGCATGAGCGCAGTGAAGGCACACCGCCACCGGTCGATCTTGCCCATGAAAAGCGCACCGGCGATCATGTGCGCAACCTGATCGCTTCCGGCATTGTCAGCGCCTGTCACGATCTTTCCGATGGCGGGCTTGGCGTTTCTCTGGCTGAAATGGCCATGGCTTCAGGCATTGGCGCCACGATTGATACGCCTTCCAGCAACCCTGTCTCCGCCTTTTTCGGTGAAGATCAGGGGCGTTATCTGTTGACCCTGTCCATTCAGCCGGGCAGCCCTGAATGGCAGGCGATGCATGCGGCTCTGGAAAAGGCTGGCGTTGCAGCCCACCATATCGGCGCCACTGGCGGGCTCGAATTGAAACTTGGGCAGGCGCGTGCCATATCAGTTGAAGAACTGGGAGCCGCACACGAATCATGGTTCCCGCGTTTCATGGATAGCTGACAGGAAAAACAATATGGCAATGGATGCGCGCGAGATCGAAAGGCTGATCAGGGAAGGCATTCCCGACGCTCAGGTTACGATCCGTGACCTTGCCGGTGACGGCGAGCATTATGCCGCCGAGGTGATTGCTGAAAGTTTCCGTGGCAAAAGCCGCGTCCAGCAGCACCAGATGGTCTATGTGGCCCTGCAGGGCAATATGGGCGAAGCCTTGCACGCATTGGCGCTCCAGACCAGCGCACCGGACTGATAAAAATATAAAACGCTCGGATCATTTCTCATTCAAAAAATGATCCGAGCCTCACTGCTCTTTTTCAAAGACAGCAAGAATGGGACCGACAGGATGCTGACCCCCGGCAATATGTTTGCCGCCACGGCTCATGGCCGAGACAGCCCCATCCAGAAACAGTGCATTGTCACATTTCAGCTCATCGCGAAAAAGCCGGGCAAAATGGCCAAGACTCACGGCTTTGCGTGACAGGACCAGCACCACCTGATTGTTGCGGTCAACGCCCACACCGTTGCGGATATAACGCGATTTTCCATTCCACTCAAAGCGCGGATGTATGTGCCCGTCAATCACCAGCATCGGCCCTGATTGTGTCGCATAAAGCGTATCCGGCATGGTGCGGGCATATTCAAACGCCTCCATCACGGCTGCCTGCCCTTCTTTGCCTATCAGGAAAACGCCGTTCGGCTTCATGAAGAAATTGCCCTTATCGTCGTCAAGATTGAGAGGCGCCTTGATCTTTCCCTCTTCAATCAGCAAGCCGACCGGCGACAGATCCTTATGATACATGCCTGCATTCATCGACAGCAGCGGCATTTCTTTATTGACAGACATGGCCTCGTCAAACGCCGCCAGCGAGCCAAAGGGCCTGCCATTTCCATCGGCATGGGCAATACGGATATCGTAAGCGGCAGGATCAAACACGCACACAATATGGGCCACGCCCTCAAAAGAAATATCCTGACAGGGTTTTGACACAGAGGTGGACGGTAAGGACGGGGGTGCGACCGCAATCGGGCGAAGCAAGCGCCACCCAAGCAACAGTCCCACCAAAATGAGCGCGATAAAAAATGCAAAAACAGACAATTTTCTCATGCTCTCGTTATGCTTTGCCGCGACAATTCCGACAATGTAGCGCCCTGCAGGAAGCGCGGGGTTGTTTCACAACGCACTCAGGGCTATCTGAAGAGTGGGTTTTGCGGCCTGATCATGTCAGGCCTTGAAAGGATTGGCTATGAGCGGAATTAACGATTACATCGACAATGAAGTCAAGAACAGCGATGTTGTCCTGTTTTTGAAGGGCACACCGGGCTTTCCCCAATGTGGTTTTTCCGGGCAGGTCGTGCAAATTCTCGACTATATCGGCCTTGACTACAAAGGCATCAATGTTCTCGATTCCAGTGAGTTGCGCCAGGGCATCAAGGATTATTCCAACTGGCCAACCATTCCCCAGCTTTACGTAAAGGGTGAGTTCGTCGGCGGTTGCGATATTGTGCGCGAAATGTTTCAGGCTGGCGAATTGCAAAAGCTTTTCAGTGAAAAGGGTATCAAGACCAAAGGCGCTGCGTGAGCCACTATTTCAAGCGCTGCCACAACAGCCACACATAGTTTTAGCAAAGGCGCTGGGTTTCCAGCGCCTTTCTGCTCTTTGAGAACCTGCCTTCTGGCAGGTCCAGCATTTTTCTGCTCTTGAACCGGCAAGCGCCAGACAGATTTATTTGAAGGTTATAGTTTATGGCTAAAGCCACAACGACAGCATCACAGCCGCTGCCCGGCATGAGCAAGGTGGAGTTCATCACCCTGATGGCCATGCTCATGGCGCTGAATGCGCTGGCCATCGACATCATGCTGCCGGGCCTGCAGCAAATCGGCGAAAGTCTTGGTGTCGAAAGCGAAAATCACCGCCAATATATCATTTCCGCCTATCTGCTGGGCTTTGCGATTGCACAGCTTGTCTTTGGGCCGCTTGCAGACCGGTTTGGACGGCGCGGGCCGCTTCTGGTCGGACTGGGCATTTATATCGTCGCAGCCTTTGCAGGCGCGGTTGCTCCCACCTTCACCGGCTTGCTGATCATGCGTTTTGTGCACGGGATCGGCTCTGCGGCAACACGTGTCATCACTGTCTCCATCATCCGCGACGTGTTTGGCGGCCGTCAGATGGCCGAAGCCATGTCGCTTATCATGATGGTCTTCATGATCGTGCCGGTCATTGCCCCCGGCACCGGCCAGATCATCATGCTGTTTGCCGAATGGCACATGATCTTTGTCTTCATGGGACTGGCAAGCATTGTCGTTGCCATATGGATGGCGATACGCCTGCCCGAAACGCTCAATCCGGCCGACAAGCGCCTGCTTAACATAGGCTCCATATTTCAGGCATTTCGCGTGGTGCTCACCAACCGCATAGCCTTATGCTACACGCTGGCCAGCACATTCATTTTCGGCGCATTGTTTGGTTTCATCAACTCAGCCCAGCAGATCTATGTCGGCATTTACAAACTGGGGACCATGTTTCCAGTGGTATTTGCGGGCGTGGCAGGCTTCATGGCCTTATCGTCCTACATGAATTCACGCCTCGTCGGGCGCTTTGGCATGCGCCGCCTTTCGCATGGCGCCCTGCTCGGCTTTATCGGCGTCAACAGCATCTGGTTCCTGCTTTCCCTGTTTGGCACGCTTCCTCTTTGGCTTTTTCTTTTGCTGTTTACGCTGGCCATGTTCCAGTTCGGCCTTATCGGCTCGAATTTCAATTCACTGGCGATGGAGCCGCTCGGCCATGTCGCAGGCACAGCCTCGTCTGTACTGGGCTTTATGGGAACTGCCGGTGGCGGAGCCATTGGCGCGCTGATTGGCCAGGCCTATGACGGCACCACAATGCCACTGGCGCTGGGTTTTTTCAGTGTCGCCATTATAGGGCTGTTTTTTGTGCTGATTGCAGAACGCGGCAAGCTGTTTCAGGCACATCACAAACCGCTGTAATTCTTTTATGATAAATGAGGTAAAAGAAAAGGCCGCCCAAAAGACGGCCTTTTCAAAATAAAATTGCAATCAGATCAGCGCGAATAGAATTCGACCACCAGATTGGGTTCCATCTGGACGGCGTAAGGTACATCCGACAGGCTCGGCACGCGAGAATAGGTGGCAACCATCTTGTTATGGTCCACTTCGATATAATCAGGAACATCGCGCTCGGCGAGACTGACAGCTTCCAGGACGATGGTGAGTTGCTTCGACTTTTCACGCACCTCGATCACATCACCCGGCTTGCAGCGATAAGAGCCAATGTTCACGCGGCGGCCATTGACGTTGACATGACCATGATTGACGAACTGGCGCGCAGCAAAAATCGTCGGAACGAATTTGGCGCGGTAGACGATAGCGTCAAGACGCGATTCCAGCAGGCCAATGAGGTTTTCAGGCGTATCCCCACGGCGGCGGGCGGCCTCATCATAGGTCTTGCGGAACTGTTTTTCGGAAATATCGCCGTAGTGACCCTTCAGCTTCTGCTTGGCGCGCAACTGCAGGCCGAAATCGGACAGTTTGCCCTTGCGGCGCTGACCATGCTGGCCGGGACCATACTCACGACGATTGACCGGGGATTTCGGACGACCCCAGATATTTTCGCCAAGACGGCGATCAATTTTATATTTTGCGGATTCGCGCTTGCTCATCGCATTCCCTTTCAAACAAAACACCCACAGCCTCATGACTGCGGGGAAGGAAACGCGCCCTCCTCTGGCCTCCGTTTTCGAGACCTGACAGAATTGTCTGCGCCAAGCAGCAGACTATCCACGGGACACGTCAAATGAAACAGTCGGGCTGGTTGGCCCGGTGCTTCGCAGGTTTCACTAGAGGGACAGGTCTGCGCTGTCAAGCCTGCACGATCAATCCAAACCCTTGCATCAACCGCCGGATGGACTCATCCGGCCTGCCTGAAGTAAAAACAGCAAGATCCAGCTGCCCATCATTGTGACTTTTTGCCAATCCGGTTTCATGTCTCAACAAGGATAGGGCCCGTCGGGCAATGGCTTCAGCGGGATCAAGCCAGTCCACCGGCCATGGGGCGGTCTTGCGCATCCGATTGGCCAGAAATGGATAATGGGTGCAGGCCAGCACCACAATATCGGTGCGCTGCCCGTTCTGCTCCACAAAGC
The DNA here is from genome assembly GCF_042656785.1 of Aquamicrobium segne. Taxonomy (NCBI): domain Bacteria; kingdom Pseudomonadati; phylum Pseudomonadota; class Alphaproteobacteria; order Hyphomicrobiales; family Phyllobacteriaceae; genus Aquamicrobium; species Aquamicrobium segne. The sequence continues at coordinate 111,932 of NZ_JBHSLL010000018.1, read as the reverse complement.
ACGGCGCAATTTCTGCCCGCACGGCCTCCTCATCAACAAACCCGTCGCGCATATAGGTTTCAGCCAGCAAGGCCAGATTTTGCGAGCCGACAAGCCGCACATGGCATTTTGTCGCCCATTGATGAATGAGATCGCGCGTATATTGGCGCTTGACGGTTCCGGGCGTCGCCAGCACCGAGACAAGGCCGGAGCGCGTACGTTCCGCCGCAGGCTTGATTGCGGGCACCATGCCGACAAAGGGATGACCCGGAAAGCGCTGCCGCAGATCAGAAATGACCAGCGTGGAAGCCGTATTGCAGGCAATGACGGAAATTTCCGGGCGAAATCGGTCCAAAAGCCCGGCAAAAAGCTCCAATATATGTGCGCGCAGCGCCGGTTCTTCCCAGGCTCCATAGGGAAAGCCCGCATCGTCTGCGACATAGACAAAGCGTCGATCCGGGATCAGCACCCGCGCCTCGCGCAGCACTGTGAGGCCACCAACACCGGAATCAAACATCAGGATTGGCGCTTCAGCCATTTTTAGGCCGCTCCTTATCCGGCTCCACCAATTTTTCGGCTGTCACATCCTTGCGCGCCATTGTGCGCGGTGTTTTGGGCGAATAGCGATCCAGCGACGTAATCACCCCGCGTAACACCCGCAATTCAGGCGCCGCAAAACCTGCCCGCGTCAGGACAGAGCGCAGATTGTCCACCATTTTTGATTTTTTCTCAGGCGGTCGAAAATAGCCGCGCACATCAAGGGCTGCTTCCAGATGAGAAAACAAACCCAGCAAGTCTTCCTTGCTGGCTGGCTCCATATCTGCCCCCCGAAAATTGGTGCGGGTCTCGTCCGCAAAGCCGGATTTCATCCATTCATAGGACATCAACAGCACAGCCTGCGCAATGTTGAGCGAGGCAAAGCCCGGATCGACCGGGAAGGTTACAACCTCGTCTGCCAGTCCGACCTCATCATTGTTCAGGCCAAACCGCTCACGCCCGAACAGGAGGCCGGTGCGTTGGCCTGCCTGACTGCGGGCGCGCAATTGTCGGCCCGCCTCCACCGGGGCGCGCACCGGCTTGAACCCGTCACGGGCGCGGGCTGTCGTGGCAAAAATAAAATTCAAATCGGCAATTGCTTCCGGCAAAGTCTCAAACACACGCACAGCATCGATGACATGATCAGCCTTGCTGGCTGCGGCGCGCGCCTTTTCGCTTGGCCAGCCATCACGCGGATTGACCAGCCGCAATTCATGCAGGCCGAAATTGGCCATGGCACGCGCCACCATGCCGATATTCTCGCCAAGTTGCGGCTCGACAAGAACAATCACCGGACCGGTCGAGGCAGGCTTTTCATCTGGCGTGGTCGTTTCAGTCATCACAAACCGGAGTTTTATTCATAAAACAAGGACCGTCCCTGCCATATCTATTCGACAAATTGAAGGAATTTTGTTGCCATGACAGGCTTTCAAAACAGGCAGACATGATTTGCGCCGCATCGCAGCTTTTGGTATAGGGGCGCATCTTTAACGCCTTGCCCATGCGGCAAAGGCCATTTTCCAAAATGAGGCAGTTTTTATGGCGAAGATCAAGGTGGCAAACCCGATCGTCGAACTCGACGGCGACGAGATGACCCGCATCATATGGCAACTCATCAAGGACAAGTTGCTCCATCCCTATCTTGATCTCAATCTTGAATATTATGATCTTGGCGTTGAACATCGTGACGCCACCGATGATCAGGTGACCATTGACGCAGCCAACGCCATCAAGAAACATGGCGTTGGTGTGAAATGCGCCACCATCACCCCCGATGAAGGGCGTGTCGAAGAGTTCAAGCTCAAGAAAATGTGGCGTTCGCCCAACGGCACCATCCGCAACATTTTAGGCGGCACCATCTTTCGCGAACCAATCATCATGAAGAATGTGCCGCGCCTGGTGCCCGGCTGGACCCAGCCGATCATTATTGGCCGACATGCTTTTGGCGACCAGTATCGCGCCACCGATTTCCGCTTCCCCGGCAAGGGCAAGCTGACCATCAAATTTGTCGGTGAAGACGGCCAGACCATCGAGCATGAAGTGTTTGACGCGCCCGGCTCAGGCGTCACCATGGCCATGTATAATCTTGATGATTCAATCCGCGAATTTGCCCGTGCTTCATTGAATTACGGCTTGCTGCGCAATTATCCTGTCTATCTGTCCACCAAGAACACCATTCTCAAAGCCTATGATGGCCGCTTCAAGGATATTTTCCAGGAAGTTTACGAACAGGAATTCGAGGCAAAGTTCAAGGAAAACAAGATCTGGTATGAGCACCGCCTGATCGACGATATGGTTGCCGCTTCGCTCAAATGGTCTGGTGGCTATGTCTGGGCCTGTAAAAACTATGATGGTGATGTTCAGTCTGACACAGTGGCGCAAGGCTTTGGCTCATTGGGCCTGATGACTTCAGTGCTGATGACGCCAGATGGCAAGACCGTGGAAGCAGAAGCTGCCCATGGCACGGTAACCCGCCACTATCGCCAGCACCAGAAGGGCGAGCAGACCTCAACCAACTCGATTGCCTCGATCTTTGCCTGGACGCGCGGCCTCGCCCATCGCGCCAAGCTCGACGACAATGCCGAGCTGAAGCATTTTGCCGAAACGCTGGAGCGCGTTTGCATCGAGACTGTCGAAAGCGGCTTCATGACCAAGGACCTGTCGCTGTTGATCGGACCGGATCAGCCATGGCTGTCGACCACCGGCTTCCTCGACAAGGTCGACGAAAATCTGCAAAAGGCGATGGCCTGAACCATTTGCCGTCAGATATTTTTATCTTGACGGCAAATGCTCTAAAGCCTGTCTCTCGAACTGGGAACCAGTTTCGAGATAAAGACATGCGAAAAAACAAAGACTTAAAGCGAGTCTCGTGAATCTAAAAAGATTGTGACACGCTTTAAACTAAAAGGCGGTTTCCATTTTGGAAACCGCCTTTTTTATGGGTTGATACAGAAAAGCAACTGAAATCAGGAAGCCAGCACCGCTTCAACGGCTGCAAGCGCCTGCCCGGCTTTTGCACCATCCGGGCCGCCTGCCTGCGCCATGTCAGGACGCCCGCCACCGCCCTGCCCGCCAAGGGCGGCAGATGCCTGACGCACCAGATCAACGGCAGAAAAACGGGATGTGAGATCCTCCGTTACAGCCACCACAACACTTGCCTTGCCATCTTCGACAACGCCGACAAAGACAACGACGCCTGAGCCAACCGATTTCTTGCCCTCATCGGCCAGTGATTTGAGATCACGCGGTGAGACGCCCTCAACCACCTTGCCAAGGAATTTTATGCCCGCCACTTCCTTTGCCTCAGAACCGGCAGCACCATTTGCGTCTCCACCCAAAGCAAGTTTGCGTCGCGCTTCGGAAAGCTCCCGTTCCAGCTTGCGCCGCTCTTCCACCAGCGCTTCCACCCGCCCCAAAACATCGGCAGGCGCAACTTTCAGCACCGCAGCCGCCGACTTCAAGCGTTGCTCCTGCTCATTAAGATAAAGCCGGGCCGCCTCGCCGGTCAGCGCCTCAATGCGGCGCACGCCGGCTGAAACCGGACTGTCGGAAACAATGCGTATCAGCCCAATATCGCCTGTCGCGCGCACATGTGTGCCGCCGCACAGTTCAATGGAATAAGGCCGGTTGGCCTTCTCGCCATGCAGTGCAGTTCCCATCGAAACGACACGCACCTCATCGCCATATTTCTCGCCAAACAGCGCCATGGCGCCTTCAGCGCGGGCATCATCGACCGTCATCAGCCGTGTCGTGACCGGAGCATTCTGCACCACGATCTCATTGGCCATATGCTCGACCTGTTCAAGCTCTTCAGCGCTGACAGCCTTGTTGTGTGAAATGTCAAAGCGCAGCCGCTCTGGCGCCACCAGCGATCCCTTCTGGGCAACATGAGTGCCCAGCACTTCGCGCAGCGCCTCATGAATGAGATGTGTGGCCGAATGGTTGGAGCGCAGCCTGCTGCGGCGTGCATGATCGACCTTCAATTCCACCGCAGCACCCGGTTTCAGTTTTCCCTTTACAACCTTGCCAAGATGCACGATGAGGCCGTCGGCTTTTTTCTGCGTATCTTCAATCTCAATAGAAAAATCATCCCCGGAAATAATGCCGGTGTCACCCATCTGACCACCGGATTCGCCATAAAACGGCGTCTGGTTGACGACAATGGCGACCTTGTCGCCTACAGCTGCTGTTTCCACTTGTTTGCCATCGACGACCAGGGCCTGAATAATTCCTTCGGCCTGCTCTGTATCATAGCCAAGAAATTCACTGGCTCCGGTTTTATCACGCACCCCGAACCAGATAGTTTCGGTTGCAGCTTCGCCAGAGCCTGCCCAATTGGCGCGAGCCTCGGCCTTCTGACGCTCCATTGCCAAATTAAACCCTTCAAGATCAACACCGATATTGCGCTGGCGCAGCGCATCCTGAGTCAGGTCAAGGGGAAAACCATAAGTGTCATAGAGCCTGAAGGCGGTTTCACCATCAAGATTATCGCCTCCGCTCAAAGATTCGGTTGCCTCATTCAAAAGGGCCAGACCGCGCGTCAGAGTGTTGCGAAAACGGCTTTCCTCCAGTTTCAATGTCTCGGAAATCAGGCTTTGGGCACTTACCAATTCAGGATAGGCCTGCCCCATCTCGCGCAACAGCGCCGGAACCAGCCGCCACATCAGCGGCTCTTTGGCCCCCAAAAGCTGGGCGTGGCGCATGGCGCGGCGCATGATACGACGCAGCACATAGCCGCGCCCTTCATTTGAGGGCAAAACGCCATCGGCGATCAGGAAGGACGAGGCGCGCAAATGGTCGGCAATAACGCGGTGGCTGGCACGGTTTGCCCCAAGCGCCGGAACGCCGGTTGCTTCTTCCGAAGCGCGGATCAGCGCCTTGAACAGGTCAATGTCGTAATTGTCGTGCTCGCCTTGCAAGACGGCGGCAATGCGCTCCAGCCCCATGCCCGTGTCGATGGATGGACGCGGCAGTTCAATACGCTCCTCCTTCGACAATTGTTCATATTGCATGAAGACAAGGTTCCAGATTTCGATGAAACGATCGCCATCCTCATCGGGACTGCCCGGCGGGCCACCGAAAATATGATCGCCATGGTCGTAGAAAATCTCTGAACAGGGACCGCAAGGGCCGGTATCGCCCATCGCCCAGAAATTATCGCTGGTGGCAATACGGATGATTTTTTCATCCGGCAGACCGGCAATCTTCTTCCACAGATCAATGGCTGCATCATCGGTGTGATAGACGGTGACCAGCAGGCGGTTCTTGTCCAGCCCGAATTCACGGGTAATCAGGTTCCAGGCAAGTTCAATGGCACGTTCCTTGAAATAATCACCAAAAGAAAAATTACCCAGCATTTCAAAGAAAGTGTGGTGGCGCGCCGTATAGCCGACATTGTCAAGGTCATTATGCTTGCCGCCAGCGCGAACGCATTTCTGCGAGGTGGTGGCACGGTTATAAGAACGGGTCTCCAACCCGGTAAACACATTCTTGAACTGCACCATGCCCGCATTGGTAAACATCAGGGTCGGGTCATTACGCGGCACCAAGGGGCTTGAAGAAACGACCTCGTGTCCTTCCTTGCGGAAATAGTCGAGGAAGGTCGACCGGATCTCGTTTACACCACTCATGAAAGCTGCCTTTGCCCAGAAACGCCATTGATGTCAGCGCACAAACACAGCCTTTTAGCGGTCGACCGGAACCCTGTCCAGAATGAGAAACGACGCGCCTGTTTTTGCAGCCATCAAAATACAAAATCGGCAGCGTTTGTCCTTCTGGACTGGCGCTGCCGATATATAAATTGCATCATTTTCGTCTAAAGCAACGGGCGTTCTGACAAACGCAGCTTCCGCTGCCCCAAGCTTTTCTCAAAAGTCGGGATCAGGCCTCGTCAGCCTCCGCTTCAAAGCCGCCATTTTCAAGAAATTTCTCGGCAATCAGGCCTGCATTCTGGCGCAAGGTTGCCTCAATCTCACGTGCGGTATCGGGATTGTCACGCAAGAACAGCTTGGCATTTTCACGCCCCTGCCCCAGACGCTGTGAATTATAGGAAAACCACGATCCTGATTTCTCAACCACCCCGGCCTTGACACCCAGATCGATCAGTTCCCCCATCTTGGAGACGCCTTCACCATACATGATGTCGAACTCGACCACCTTGAAGGGCGGGGCCAGCTTGTTCTTGACCACTTTGACGCGGGTCTGGTTACCGGTCACCTCATCACGATCCTTGATCGAACCGATACGGCGAATATCGAGACGCACCGAAGCGTAGAATTTAAGTGCGTTTCCTCCAGTCGTCGTTTCAGGAGACCCGAACATGACGCCAATCTTCATACGAATCTGGTTGATGAAAATAACCATGGTGTTGGAGCGTGAAATCGAAGCCGTCAGCTTGCGCAGCGCCTGGCTCATCAGACGCGCCTGCAAGCCGGGCAGCGAATCGCCCATCTCGCCTTCAATTTCAGCGCGCGGTGTCAGGGCGGCCACCGAATCCACCACCAGAACATCAACCGCGCCCGAACGCACCAGCGTGTCACAAATCTCCAGCGCCTGCTCGCCAGTGTCCGGCTGCGAAATCAGAAGATTTTCAAGGTCAACACCAAGCTTGCGGGCATAAACCGGGTCGAGCGCATGTTCAGCATCAACAAAGGCGCAAATGCCACCCTTCTTCTGCGCTTCGGCCACAGTGTGAAGCGCCAGTGTTGTCTTGCCCGAGCTTTCAGGCCCGTAAATCTCGACAATGCGTCCGCGCGGCAGACCGCCAACACCCAGCGCAATATCAAGGCCAAGCGAGCCGGTTGAGACCGTTTCAATCTCCACCGCCTGTTCATTTGCGCCCAGACGCATGATCGAGCCCTTGCCGAAAGCCCGCTCGATCTGTGACAGGGCGGCATCCAGTGCCTTTGATTTGTCCACCGAATTGTCCTCTACAAGCCGCAATGAATTCTGAGCCATGATACAGCACCTTCTGGTCGTCAATAACAGACGGACAATTCCTGACTGCTTATATTTTTGTACACTCTTTGTTCTAATTTAGCAAGAGCGCCAACACTTTGATTCCATTGAATAAATAAAATATGTTCTCGTTTTATTCTAAATAATACCGCTATGTGAACGCGGATAAAAAGCATGGAAGGGAAAGGTGTTTTTGAAAAATATCCGGGTCAGGCCCCGGCCCGGGCCTGCGCCAGCGCCTTGAGATCAGCCGCTTTCAGCTCCACTGATTCGCCGCAACCACAGGCGGAAGACTGGTTGGGATTGCGAAAGGTAAAACCGGTGCGCAAGGCGGTGACTTCAAAGTCCATCTCGGTGCCCAACAGGAAAAGGGCTGCCTCAGGCGCAACATAAACATGCGCGCCTTCATACTCGATATGATCATCCTTCGGATTTGGCTCGGTAACCAGATCAACCGTATATTCCATGCCTGCGCAGCCGCCCTTCTTGATGCCAAGGCGAATGCCATGCGCACCTTCGCGTGAAGTGGCGATCTCGCGAACACGCTCGGCTGCTTTTTGCGTCAGCGTCATGACGGAAAAACCTGCCATATCAGTCCTCTCCATGTCCGGCAGTCAAATTCCCGCCAGAATGAGTTTTATACATATCTTCCCTGAAGATGGGGATATTTGCAAACCACCGCAAGGTTGGCTTGTGCGGCTTCAATACCAGCCGCAGGCGATTTGCGCTTCTTCCGACATGCGATCCGGCGTCCATGGCGGATCAAAGGTCATTTCAACCTCCACCCCCGAAACACCTTCTACTGTGCTCACCGCATTTTGTACCCAGCCCGGCATTTCCCCAGCAACCGGGCAGCCGGGAGCCGTCAGTGTCATATCGATCTTGACGGTGCGGTCATCTTCAATATCGATGCGATATATAAGACCAAGCTCGTAGATGTCTGATGGAATTTCGGGATCATACACCGTCTTGAGCGCGGCAATGATGTCATCGGTCAGCCGCGCCAGTTCATCATCGGAAATAGCCGAGACCGATCCCGCTTCACTCGCCTGTTCAGGCGCCGCATTCATGTTGCTTTCATCCATATCCGTCATCCAAAAAACTTGCAGGCTTTTTCCAGCGCTTCGGCCAGCACGTCGATTTCTGCTTTGGTATTGTACATGCCAAAGGATGCCCTGCATGTGGAGGTCACGCCAAAGCGCTTCAACAGCGGCTGGGCGCAATGGGTACCGGCGCGCACAGCAACACCCTGACGATCGATCAGCATCGAAACATCATGTGCATGAATGCCCTGCAATTCAAACGAAATGATCGCCCCCTTGTCCGGGGATTGGCCAAAAATACGCAGCCGGTCAATGGCGCCAAGCCGCTCATGGGCATAGGCGGTCAGTTCGGCTTCATGGGCAGAAATCTGCGCGCGTCCGATACTATCCATATAGTCAAGGGCGGCGCCCAGCCCAATGGCCTGAACGATGGGCGGCGTTCCTGCCTCAAAACGATGCGGCGGCGCATTGTAAGTGACCATGTCCTCACTCACATCCTCGATCATTTCACCACCGCCCATAAAGGGGCGCATGGCTTCCAGCCGCTCCGTCTTGCCGTACAGCACGCCGATGCCGGAAGGCCCGTAGACCTTATGGCCGGTAAAGACGAAGAAATCGCAGTCAAGGTCCTGCACATCGACAGGCATATGGACAGCGCTCTGGCTGCCATCGACCAGAACCGGAATCCCGCGCGCATGGGCAATGCGGCAGATTTCGCGGATCGGGGTCACCGTGCCCAGCGCATTCGACATATGGGTGATGGCAACCAGCTTTGTGCGCTCGCTCAGGCTGTTTTCAAAATATTCCAGATGCAGCGCACCCAGATCATCCACCGGCACCCAGACAAGTTTTGCGCCCTGCCGCTCGCGAATGAAATGCCATGGCACAATATTGGAATGATGCTCCAGGATCGACAGCACGATCTCGTCACTCTCGCCGATATTGGGCATTCCAAAACCATAGGCCACCGTATTGATGGCGGCGGTCGAATTGGAAGTGAAGATGATATTGTCAACCGATGGTGCATTCAAGAAACGGCGCACGCTTTCGCGGGCTTTTTCATAGGCGTCCGTAGACGCATTGGATAAAAAATGCAGGCCGCGATGCACGTTGGCATAGTCTTGCGCATAGGCGTTGTGGATCGCATCCAGCACGATTTGCGGCTTTTGCGCCGATGCGCCATTGTCAAGATAGACCAAAGGCTTGCCATATACCTGCCGGGCAAGAATGGGGAAGTCGCGGCGAACAGCCTCAACATCATAGGCAGCGGTTTTGATCATTTGATCCATCACAGGCTCCCTGCGCCCTTGCTCCACCGCCCCCAGCGAACACAAGTCGTTGGGGGCGCGTGGAAAATTTTACCCGTGTGTGGCAAACCAGTCATCAAGCCTGGCTTCAAGAGCCTCTACCAGGCGCTCATCTTCCAGTTCCTCGATCACTTCGGCCACAAATGCCTTGACCAGCAGGCCACGCGCCGTCTTTTCGGTGATGCCACGCGACATCAAATAGAAAAGATAATCATTCTGGATTTCAGTCACCGTCGCGCCATGGCCGCAGGCCACGTCATCGGCAAAGATTTCCAGTTCCGGCTTGGTCGAAAACTCGGCATCGTCAGACAAGAGCAGCGTGTTGCAAGCCATGCGCGCATCGGTCTTTTGCGCAATCTGGTGCACATTGATGCGCCCCTGAAACACACCATGCGCACGACCTGTCACCACATTGCGCACAATCTCGGTGGAGTCGGTATGGGGCACGGCATGGTCAAGCACCATGGTCACATCGGTGTGGTTGTCACCAGCCAGAAGGTTTATGCCACGCATCTGGAAGTCCGAGCCTTCACCCGCCACATTTACGTGCACTTCCTGACGCACCAGCTTACCGCCACTATTCATGAAGAACAGGGTCAGCTTCGCATCCTTGCCGATCTGCGCCTTGAACTGGGCCAGATTTTGCGCCGTCTCAGGCTGTTCCTGAATAATCAACCAGGTGACGTCTGCCCCATCGCCAACATGAAGCTGGCTGACGCAAGTGGCAAAACCGGCCCCTTCGCCCGACTGACGCTCAATGATGGTTGCCTGTGCCTTTGCCCCGACATTGACTGCAAGGCGCACATGGCTTTGACCACCGGCCTGCAGATTTTGCAGTTCAACCACCTGTTCCAGTTGAGCGCCTTCAGCAATATCAAGCGCAATGCCATTGGCCACAAAGGCAGTGTTGATGGCGCCAATGGCATCGTCAAACCCATAGGTTTCAAGCGACGAGGCAAACTGGCCGTCGATCAGTTTTTGGGCAAGCGGTGTAAAGGTAATGCCCTCGCTTGAGGGCGGCTTGCCCGACCACACACCATCAATGAGCGTGATCAGATGCGAGTCTTCCAAAATAGGATCAAGCGCCTTGACCGCAGATGTTGCCGGAAATGCCGGAACCTTGCCCAGCAGGCGGCGCAGATCCGTATAGTGCCAGCTTTCAACACGGCGGGTCGGCAGACCTGCCTTGACCATTTCAATGGCGTGATCGCGCCTGCTCATCACCGCGCCATCGCCCGGCAATGTGCCCAGTCGCTCGCCAAAAGCCTCAACCAGAGCCGTCTCGGCAGGCGTAAGCTGTGGAGTTGCGTGTATATTCATTGCATTCACCTCACCTAACCACCGCCTTAAGCTGCTTCACCGATAATACCGGCATAGCCATTGGCTTCCAGTTCAAGCGCCAGCGACTTGTCGCCGGACTTGACGACCTGCCCCCTGGACAAGACATGCACACTGTCGGGCACGATATGCTCCAGCAGGCGCTGATAGTGGGTGATGACAAGGAAGGCACGGTCGGGCGAGCGCAGCGAATTGACGCCATCGGCCACAATCTTGAGCGCATCGATGTCGAGACCGGAATCGGTTTCATCCAGCACACACAGTTTTGGCTGGAGCAGCTTCATTTGCAGGATTTCGGCGCGCTTTTTCTCACCGCCGGAAAAACCGACATTGAGCGGACGCTTCAACATGCCCATATCCATGTTGAGGGTGCCCGAAGCCTGTTTCACCTTCGCAATGAATTCCGAAATTTTCAGCGGTTCCTCGCCGCGCGCCTTGCGCTGCTCATTCATCGCAACTTTCAGAAATTCCATGGTGGCGACACCGGGAATTTCCATCGGATACTGGAAAGCAAGGAAAATGCCGGAAACGGCGCGCTCGGCCGGGTCCATCTCAAGAATGGACTGGCCATTGTATAAAATATCGCCTTCCGTCACCTCATAATCCTCGCGACCGGCAAGAATATAAGACAGCGTTGACTTGCCCGAACCGTTTGGCCCCATAATGGCGGCAACTTCGCCAGCCTTTACCGTCAGGTTCAAGCCACGGATAATCTCAGTGCCGTCCTCGGCAATGCGGGCATGCAGATTCTTGATCTCAAGCATTGTGTTCTTCCTGAATTTTCAAAGCCCGTTGCAATTTTTTAAGAAAAACCGCTTTGCGTGGCTTTTTAGTCCCTGTTCTGTTTCAACTTGCCGCTTCCAAAACCGGCATGCGGTTTTGCGCGACATGCTTTTTCAATGGTCAGCCGACCGAACCTTCGAGCGAAATGCCGATCAGTTTCTGGGCTTCGACGGCAAATTCCATCGGCAGTTCCTGAATGACATCCTTGACGAAGCCATTGACGATGAGCGCAATGGCTTCCTCTTCAGGAATGCCGCGCTGCATGACATAAAACTTCTGGTCTTCAGAGATTTTAGAGGTCGTGGCTTCATGCTCGAACTGGGCGGTCGAGTTCTTGGCTTCCATGTAAGGAATGGTGTGCGCACCGCAGCGATCGCCGATCAGCAGCGAGTCACAATTGGTGAAGTTGCGCGCATTGGTTGCCTTGCGATGGGCCGAAACCTGACCGCGATAGGTGTTTTGCGAAAAACCTGCGGCAATACCCTTGGAGATGATGCGGCTTTTGGTGTTCTTGCCCAGATGGATCATCTTGGTGCCACTGTCGATCTGCTGATAACCATTGGAAACGGCAATCGAGTAGAATTCGCCCTGGCTGTCATCACCGCGCAGAATGCAGGATGGGTATTTCCAGGTGACGGCAGAGCCGGTTTCCACCTGTGTCCACGAGATTTTTGAACGATCGCCACGGCAATCGCCACGCTTGGTGACGAAATTATAAATACCGCCCTTGCCTTGCGCATCGCCCGGATACCAGTTCTGGACGGTCGAATATTTGATTTCGGCGTCATCAAGCGCAATCAGTTCAACAACGGCGGCGTGAAGCTGGTTTTCATCGCGCTGTGGTGCGGTGCACCCTTCCAGATAGGAGACATAGCCGCCTTCCTCGACAATGATCAGCGTGCGCTCAAACTGGCCGGTGTTCTTCTCGTTGATACGGAAATAGGTCGAAAGTTCCATCGGGCAGCGCACACCCTTGGGCACATAAACAAATGACCCATCGGTAAAGACTGCCGAATTGAGCGTCGCATAATAATTGTCACTGACCGGCACGACCGAAGCCAGATATTTTTTCACCAGTTCCGGATGTTCGCGAATGGCTTCTGAAATCGAGCAGAAGATCACTCCGGCCTTGGCCAGTTCTTCCTTGAAGGTGGTTACAACCGAGATGGAATCGAAAACCGCATCAACCGCAACGCGGCCTGAGGCATAGATATTGTCGCTTTCTGCGCCATTTTCCGCAGCAGGCTTTTGCACCCCGGCCAGAATTTCCTGCTCACGCAGCGGAATGCCCAGCTTTTCATAGGTGCGCAGCAGTTCCGGATCGACCTCATCAAGCGATTTGGGACCAGTCTGGTTCTTTGGCGCGGCGTAATAATGAATATCCTGAAAATCAATTTTCGGATAATCGACACGCGCCCAGGTGGGCTCTTCCATGGTCAGCCAGCGGCGATACGCCTCCAGACGCCATTCAAGCATCCACTCCGGCTCATCCTTTTTATTTGAAATAAAGCGGATAATGTCTTCATTCAGCCCCTTGGGGGCCTTGTCGGTTTCGATTTCTGTCTCAAAACCATATTTATACTGATCAACATCGAGCTCACGAACGGCATCGATTGTTTCCTGCACAGCAGCCACAGGCGTTCTCCATCCTTGTCGGGGGCAAGGCCCGACAGTTTTCAAACTATGGCATCGCCCAATCAGAACGATGTGTTTTACATATAGTATGTTCCGGTCGCGATTACACCCGCCCGTCACACACCAAAAGGCCGCAGCCGCGGCCCCAGCCACCTTCAGGCGGCTCTGCCTCCACCGGAACGGCGGGATACGATACCCGCCAGCGCCGAACGGAACAGTTCAAGGTCGTGCATATCCGTCGCCTGCCCGATGGACACACGCAACGCACCCTGGATTTCATCAAAGCCCATCGCCGTCAGCACAGGACTTGCGCCCACCTTGCCCGACGAACAGGCCGAACCAGCCGACAAGGCGACACCGGCAAGATCAAAGGCGATCTGGGCGGTTTCGGCTTTCAGGCCGGGAATGGCAAAAAACAACGTATTGGCCAGCCGCGGCGCAGCACGCCCGAAAATCAGCGCATCGGGAACCAGTTCCAGAACCACATCTTCAAAACGGTCACGCAGCTTGCGCACCTCGTCAATTGTCTTGAAACTTTCAGATGCGGATTCTGCCGCAGCCCCGAACCCGGCAATACCGGGAAGATTTTCAGTTCCGGCACGATGGCTTTTTTCCTGCCCGCCACCAGTAATCAGCGGCTGCGGCATCATCAGATCACTGGCGGCAATAATTGCGCCAACGCCTTTGGGACCACCGATCTTGTGGGCGGAAAGAATCAGATAATCGGCACAAGGCTTTGACATATCAAGCAAAATACGCCCTGCCGCCTGCACCGCATCCAGCACCAGAACGCCACCGGCAGCCTTGACTACCGAGGCAATGTCCTCAAGCGGCTGCACCACGCCAGATTCATTATTGGCAGCATGAACAGCAACCAGCGCCAGTCCTTGCGCCTTGTCATGAGACGCCAGCGCTTGCGCCAGCGCATCCAGCTTCAACAGCCCTTGCCCGTCAACACCGATCTGCGTGATCTGATCGGGCAAAAAACGCCCGCCACTGCGCAGGCAGGAATGGTCAGCGCTACAGATATAAAGATGAGAAAAGCGCAATGGCGCTTTGCCCATGCGCCAGTCCGGGGCCAGCAGGGTGGTAGCCCCTTCTGTTGCGCCTGACGTAAAGACGATATGTTGCGGCCGGGCATTGACCAGTCCGGCAATCCGGGCGCGCGCTTCTTCCATCAGACGCCGCGCTGCGCGCCCCTCACCGTGAACAGAGGAAGGATTGGCAGCCTCCAGCGCCGCGACCACAGCCTCACGCGCAACACGCAAAAGCGGTGCGCTGGCATTATAGTCGAGATAGGCGCGAGCAGCCATTTCCTGTCAAATCCTCCTGAACTTTCTCTATCACGCCGGACTGCGGCGTTATTTCCTTGAAATCTGAGGCTTAGCCGTCCTATCTACGCAGCAACAGCGCAGATCGGCTGACCAGTCAGTTTTGAACAATTCTAATCTAGCTTCTAAGAAGGCCCCGTCCCCGCGTCAAGGTCAAATCTTGCGAAAAGCATTCAAGAATTGCTCCAGCGCGACGCGATCCGTTTTGAGAACGCCTCCTGTTTTCCTGGAAACGAACAGATGTTCTCAAATTTTGTTGCAGCCGCATTTATGCGCCGCCAGACAAGATCGTCTGGCTGTAAAATGCTCTAAAATTTTGTTTTAGTCGGAGTTTTGAATGCCAGAGGTCATTTTTACAGGTCCTGCCGGTCGGCTGGAAGGACGCTATCAGCCTTCCACCGAAAAGAACGCGCCGATCGCCATCGTGCTTCATCCCCATCCGCGATTTGGCGGCACGATGAACAACAAGATCGTCTATGACCTGTTTTACATGTTCCAGAAGCGCAATTTCACCACGCTGCGTTTCAACTTTCGCAGCATCGGCCGCAGCCAGGGCAATTTCGATCATGGTGTGGGCGAGTTGTCGGATGCAGCAGCTGCCCTCGACTGGATACAGGCATTGCATCCAGACTCACAACATTGCTGGGTGGCCGGATATTCCTTCGGCGCCTGGATTGGCATGCAGCTTTTGATGCGCAGGCCGGAAATCGAAGGGTTTATGTCGATTGCCCCGCAGCCGAACATCTATGACTTTTCCTTCCTTGCCCCCTGCCCGTCCTCCGGCCTCATCATCCATGGCGATGCCGACAAGGTCGCGCCGCCCAAGGATGTTCAGGTTCTGGTCGACAAGCTGCATACGCAAAAAGGCATCACCATTACCCAGAAAATCCTGCCCGGCGCCAATCATTTCTTTTCCAATGATACAGACCTGCTGATCGAGGAATGCTCCGATTATCTGGATCGCCGCCTTGCCGGTGAACTGGCCGAGCCGCGCCCCAAGCGCCTAAGATAAGGGTTTTTTCACAAAAATCCCGCCGCTCACCGGCCTGTCACACCCTGTGGTGGATGGAAAAGTGAGCGGCATTTTTTTGTATGAGCGCACAGCCAGATAGGCCCAGGCTTCTGCTTCCGTTGCATCACCATCAAGGCCGGCCTCTTCCGCGGAAATGACCTGTGCACCCATTTTTTGAGCACCTGCCTTCAGATCATGCATGATATGCGGGTTTTTGCGCCCGCCCCCGCAAATGATCCACAGAACCGGTCTTTCCGGCAAATGTGTCGTGGCCTTCAAGATTGCTCTGGCCGATAAAGCCGCCAGAGTTCTGGCACCATCGGCAAGTTTTAGCCCTTCAGCTTGCGCCAGCGTAAAATCCCCACGATCAAGCGATTTTGGACCCGGCCTGTCAAAGAAAGGGCTTTGCAAATAGCTAGCCACAACGTCCTCATCCACCTGCCCCTGTCTGGCGATTTCTCCATCCTGATCAAAGGAAATACCGACTTTTTGCATGACCCACTGGTCGATCAAACCATTGCCCGGCCCCGTGTCAAAAGCAATTGGATCGCCATTTTTCGGTACATAGGTGATGTTTGAAATGCCGCCAATATTGACGAAAACAACCGGAAACCGGCCTGCGATATTTTCAGGCAATGAACGCGCCAAAGCCGCATGATAGGCCGGAACCAAAGGCGCGCCCTGCCCGCCATGACGCATGTCTTCAGCCCGCATGTCAAACACCACCGGCAGGCCGGTCAGATCTGCCAGCATTTGCCCGTCACCCAGTTGAACGGTCAGTGCCTGTTGTGGCCGGTGCAGCACGGTCTGGCCATGAAAGCCGATCAATTCAGGTTTTGTCCAGCAGCCCGCCTGATCCGACAGGAATTTTTCAACCGCTGCTGCATGTCTGCGGGTGATGTCTTGCTCCAGCGCAGCCAGATCACCGGGGCGCGCAGAACGCTGCGTGATCTGCTTTGCCACTTCAAGCCCAGCGATAATACGCTCACGAAATGCGGCCTCATAAGGCACAGACAGGCATGGTCCCTGCTCGACCAGATTGACGCCATCGGTGCGCAGCATGGCCAGATCAATCCCGTCCATTGAGGTGCCGCTCATCAGGCCGATTGCGCAGATTGTCGCCATTTGGCTTACTATCCTTGTGATTCCCTGTCTTGAGATGCTAAACGCGCGCGGTCACACTTGCCACGCCGACATGAACCCGTCGGCGCTTTCAGGAACAGAAAAATGACTGCCTTCAAATCCGATTTCCTGCGCATGATGAGCGAGCGCGGCTTCATCCACCAGATTTCCGATGAAACCGGCCTCGATGATCTTTTCGCTAGGGAGACGGTGAGCGCCTATATCGGCTTTGATCCGACCGCCCCCAGCCTTCACGCAGGCGGGCTGATCCAGATCATGATCTTGCACTGGTTGCAGCAGACCGGCCATCGCCCCATTACATTGATGGGCGGCGGCACCGGCATGGTGGGCGACCCCTCCTTCAAGGATGAGGCGCGCCAGTTGATGACGCCGGAAACCATCCAGTCCAATATGGACGGCATCAAGAAGGTGTTTTCCAGCTATCTGAAGTTTGGCGACGGGCCCCAGGATGCGCTGATGGTCAACAATGCCGACTGGCTTTTATCCTTAAACTATCTTGAATTCCTGCGCGATGTCGGCCGTCATTTCTCGGTCAATCGCATGCTGTCCTTTGATTCAGTCAAGCTCAGGCTCGACCGCGACCAGTCGCTGTCCTTCCTCGAATTCAACTATATGATTTTGCAAGCCTATGATTTTGTTGAGCTTAACAAGCGCTATGGCATCAGATTGCAAATGGGCGGCTCAGACCAATGGGGCAATATCATCAATGGTATCGATCTTGGCCACCGCATGGGCACATCGCAGCTTTATGCACTGACCACACCGCTTTTGACCACCGCTTCAGGCGCCAAGATGGGCAAGTCCCTGGGCGGCGCCATCTGGCTCAATGCCGAAATGTTCAGCCCCTATGAGTTCTGGCAATATTGGCGCAACACCGAAGACGCTGACGTGGAGCGCTTCTTAAAGCTCTACACCACGCTGCCGCTGGCTGAGGTGGCAAAGCTGGCAGCCCTTGGCGGGGCGGAAATCAATGAGGCCAAGAAAGTTCTGGCAACCGAAATCACCGCCATGCTGCATGGGCGCGAAACGGCTGAACAGGCTGCTGAAACCGCACGCAAGACCTTTGAAGAAGGTGCGCTGAGTAACACTTTGCCCACGCTTGAGGTGGAACGCAGCGCGCTGGAAAGCGGCATCGGCATTCTGGCCCTGCTGGTCAAGGCCGGCCTTGCCTCTTCCAATGGTGAAGCCCGCCGCCATGTGCAAGGAGGTGCTGTGCGCCTCAACGACCAGCCCGTGAGCGATGACAAGCAAATTGTGACAGTTCAGGATCTGAATCTGGAAAACGCCGCAAAGCTTTCTTTAGGCAAGAAAAAACACATTTTGCTGCGGGCGAATTAAAACCTGTCTGTTAAACTACCGTCCCCGGTATTCAGCTTCATCTATATTCAAAGATCGAACGGAAAATGCCGGGGGCAATGACTGAAAGCGGATTGATCTCCAGTTCCGGTTTTTTGACATTACCGCGCAGGCGGTAAGTTACGCCAATCAGGCCACGGTCACGGCCATTGCCCAAAATCACACCAATCAGCGGCAATTCGCCAAAAAGACGGTTCAGGCCATAGGCCGGCATGAACGTGCCGGTCATGTCCATCTTGTCATCCTGATCGTATAAAAGGCCCTGAAAAGTGGTGCCGATCAACGGTCCGCGCAAAACACCCTCCGCCAGTCTTACATAGCCCGGCCCCTTCTCCACCTGAGTCGAGCCACGGTCAAACTGCACGCGCGATGTATCGATATTGCGCCGCACGGCCTGATTGAGGCTGCGGCTGTCACCGGCGGGCGTGGTTGAGACAATCGATGCCAGTTTCGGCTCATTCTCGACAAAGAAGTCACGCGCATCAATCCTGCCGCGTAAAGGGCCATCACCTGAACCTTGCAGGGCAATGGAAATGCCGCCGCCTTTGACATTGCCATATATATCGAGAAAGCGGAGGATTGCCCCGGCATCCGCCGAGCGCATCGACAGATTTTTTTGTGCGCCGCTTGTAGCGCCTTCAGCCGTGACCGCAGCACCGCTGCCGCTGGAGCCGCTGACTTTCAGACTATCAATCCGCGATCCTGCGCCTTGATAGTTTAGTTTCAGACCCGTCAGAATTTCATTATGAAAACCTGTCAGACTGCCAACATCGGCGGTCAAGACGATAGAATCAGCCTTGCCGCTTGTGCTGCCAGACCCACCTGCATCTGTCGTAAAGCGCTTGATGATCGAACGCGCATCAAGGGATTTTCCAACGACATCAATCTTGTAGCCATCTCCCGTCCGGGCAATGGCGACAGCAACATCATCCTCCCGATTAAGGCGCAGCCTGTCAAAATTGGCTGAAACCAGCGCCCCACCAGAAAGCACCACATCGCCTTTGGCAGAAAAACTCTTGCCCTCAAGGTTGAAACCGGAAAGCCGCGTCGTGCCTTCTGCATTTTTCATCTCGAAGGACACATGTGCCGCAACCCCGGCGCCCTTGCTCCAGCCCACCCATGGCAGGGACAGTTTTGCCGCCGTCAGGTCCGCATCAACCGCGCGCACGCCATTTGCCCGGCTTTCCAGCGCCACCTTTATTGTGCCTTCCAGCATATTGGACAGGCCCGGCATCAGCCTGTTGCGCAGATCCTCATCCAGCGTCAGGGTAACCTTGCGGCTGCGCGCAACATCTGATGCCTTAAAAGGCTCAATCAGACTGACTTCGGCTGGTATCTCATTCAGCCTTGCCGTGGCGATGATTGTCGCCTTGCCCGGATCAACCACAATGGAGCCATTGGCATTGGTAACATTTTGGCCATCAAACGCCTTTTTCAGCGCCAGCCCTTCATATTCCAGCGCCACCAGCCACTCCAGACTGCTGGTTTCAACACCGCTTTGCAAAGGAATGTCGGCCTTTACATTGCCCCTCACCTGCCCGGTAAAATCTTCCGGCTCAAGCCCCACATAGCGCATGGCGTCGATCGGCTTGTACGACGCCAGTTCCGCAATGGCGGCTGCATCGCCTGCAACATCAATATCCAGCTTGCCAATGACAGGGCGCTGTTCCGCATCATCAACTGTCAATGTACCATTGCTGGCCGCCGCAATTCGCCCGCTTGGCATATAGACAGTGCCTGTTTCCAGCGAAATACGAACCCGTGTTCCCTCAAACTCAACCCGGCCGATGGCATCACGCACAGGCGGAATATGACCGGCCGTATCAAAGCGCGCGCCTTTGACATCAAAGCGGCCCAAAACCTCCCGGGCAGTCAGCGGCACACCGCTGCCCAGCCGCCCCGGCGCCACCTCATAATGCAGGCTGGCTTGCGAGACCCGGCCGCCAAACAGGTTCTTCAACACCCATTGCCGGGGGCTTCCGGCTGTCATCCATGGCCATAATTGCTTGACATGCGACACTGGCATATCGTGGATATTCAGCGCCAGAGACAGGCCCGGTGTCTTGTCATCGGCAAACTGAATTGTCGCCAGCCCCACTGCCTCGCCACCCGCGCCTGAGCGCACGGCAATGGTGTCGGCAACCAGCCTATGGCCTTGCACATCATAAATACCGGCAACGCGGCTGACAAAGCGCAGTGCCGGTTCTGACGAATCATCGGGAGCCGATATCGAACGATTGCTGACAAAGTCATAGCGATAGGCAGGCTGACCTTCCGGTGAAAGGTCAGCCGGGCGCGGCCCCACAGAACCCTGAAATTCAAAATTCGACCGGCCCGTATTGAGCAGCAATTTGCCAATATCGATCTTGCCGCTTCCCTGTTCGAGCGTTGCCTGCATCGAAATATCAGCTGAAAACAGACCCCGGCGTCCAAAATCAAGCACCATGTCTGTCATAGTCAGCGCCGCTTGCAGGCGGGGTGGTGTGTTATGGTCCGTTTCGCTGCCGGTCAGCCGCAGCGTAGCATGTGTAAACTGATCGCCGCCGCCCGGCCAAAAAACCTTATGCTGCGCCGGTTCAATCTCGACATCTGCCTCAAGACTGGTCATGCGCTGGCTTAGCGGGTCGCGGGCAGCCAGACCCGACAGACTGACTGCCCGTCCATCAAGAACAGCCTGCGCAAAAAATTCCATGCGCTCTGCGCCAGCCTGTCGCACAGTCGCATTGTCAATTTTAATGGAATGGTTTTCCAGACTATCGGGCAAGACCAGTTCAACATTGACCAGCTTGATGGTGCGGACAGACTCCAGCCGGACAGAACCAAGTGCACTGCGTGCTGCATCAAAAATTGCTGCCGTCACCTTGTCCGGGTCGAGCAATCCCTGCTCGTTTTGCACAAAAGCCAGCATATTTTTCTGGCCAGCAGGCAAGGCTGCCAGATTGATGCGCGCATCTGAAAGCCGGGCGCTGCTCAAGCGCAACTTGCCACCGAGCAGCGGCAAGGCGCGCACGCCAAAGCGCACCGCACCTGCCTCCAGAAGCCGGCTTCCATCAGCAGTTCTCAGGCTGACATTTTTAACCTGCAGGCTAAGAAAACTCGATCCGTCCAGTGTAATGCCAGGCAAATCGCCATTCACCACCACTTCTGTTTTTGTGAATTTGTGAATGACCTCCTGTGCGGCCTGCTGGAAATGCTCAGCCCCCACCCCTGAAATCACCAAACCATAGACACCCGCGCCAGCCAGCGTGACGAGCAGGGCAAGAGCCAGCACCACACGCTTCAGCCATTTTAGCCGACGCTTGAAAAGCGCACGCCCCAGCGGCGGCGCGCAACCGCCAGAAGGCAAGGCACTCAGATCCGTAATCTCTGAACGCCGGAACCTGACCTTTTCATGTTGTGGAATTTTCTGATCCACACCAAATTCCAATATCGTCACAATGTCGCGCGCGAGCGCACTTCAAAGCGTAAAAATCTGAAAGATTGCAACGCATCTGACAGTCAGCCGGACAGGCTGGAGCGAATCCTTGTCAGACCTTATATGGATGACGGCCAACACGTAACCTTAAACAAGGGCATTGCCATGACTGACAGCAGCAAAAATGACATTCACTCCACTGATCTCAAGGTCACAGACAAGGCTCCATTATTCGAGTTACCCGGCGATAGTGACAAAATCGTGCGTCTTGCCGATTTTATCGGCCAGCCTGTCATCGTCTATTTTTATCCCAAGGATGATACGAGCGGCTGCACCAATGAGGCAATCGATTTTTCGCAGCTCAAATCTGAATTTGAAAAACTGGGGGCGACCATTATCGGCATTTCACCCGATAGCGCCCAAAAGCACGACAGGTTTAAAGCCAAGCATGATCTGACCATCACGCTGGCCGCCGATGAAGAGCGCAAAGCCATTGAAGCTTATGGCGTATGGGTGGAAAAGCAGATGTATGGGCGTCGCTATATGGGTATTGAGCGCACAACTTTTCTGATCGGGCGCGATGGCCGCATTGCCAAAATCTGGCGCAAGGTGCGGGTGAAAGGCCATGCAGCGGCGGTACTGGAAGCGCTTCGCACAGTGGAAGCCTAAATTTTATAAAAGACAGCCGCTAGGAACGCTTTTTTTATCTTCACGCCCAATCCAAACCTGCAAAACAAAGCTTTGTTAACCCTAACAGCGCATAAATTGCGCATTGGCATGGTTAACGGGGTATATCATGGCAGGTCAGCCCTCATCTTTTGGCAAGCGCAAGGAACCGCATACGCTTATCATCGCTCATGGTGAGCGGGTTCGCCACTTCACCATTCGCCCATGGCTGGCCGGATTGCTCACCTCTACCGTCATCACGCTTTCATTGGGATATCTGGGAGCAACATCTTATCTCATGCTGCGCGATACGGTTTTGAGCACCTCAGCAGAGCGCCAGACCCGCATCCAGCAAGCCTATGAAGAGCGCATTGCCACACTGCGCGTACAGCTTGACAGAATCACCAGTCGGCAAATGCTCGATCAGCAGCTTATCGAGACCAGAGTTGCTGAACTGGCCGAGCGCCAGAGCAGGCTTAGCCAGCAGCAAAGCCAACTTCTGCCGGTTGTCGAGCGGGCACAGCGTGAGATTGGTGGCAATCTGCCGCTCCATGTCCCTGTTCCTGCAAAGCGACAGGAAGAAACACCCCCTAAAATGACCGGCTCGATCCAGCATATGGAAAAGCCGATCACAGCCGCCATGGCTGGTCTTTCACCTTTTGCAAGCTGGACAACAAGAACAGGAGATGCACCCACCTCCACCACCATGGCCGATGCCGCCTCTTCTGCCGCCAATCTTCTTGTCAGCATTGAACAGTCTCTCAAGACGGTTGAGAACAGGCAGCTTACCCATATCGCCCAATTGACGGATGCAGCCTTGCACAATGCAGACGCAATTTCTGACGTGCTTGAAGCAGCAGGACTGCCGGGAAAACCCGCTTTCAGACAGGCAGACAGTGTTGACAGCCATATGGGCGGCCCTCTCATTCCTGTGAAGAGCACAACGTCTTTTAACGACAGGCTTCAAGAGCTTGACAAGGCCCTGCAGACATTGAGCCAGATCAGACAGGAAACACACCGCCTGCCCCTTGCCCACCCGGTCCCCGGCCAAAAAGTCACCAGCCTTTTTGGAGTCAGGCGTGATCCGCTGATCGGCGCCAGTGCATTCCATTCAGGCATGGATTTTCGGGCATCGATCGGGACGAATGCAAAGGCCTCGGCTTCCGGCACCATTGTCAGTGCCGGCTGGAATGGTGGCTATGGACGTATGGTTGAAATCGATCATGGCAACGGCCTGTCCAGTCGCTACGCCCATCTCAGCCATATAACGGTGTCTGTCGGACAGACGGTCAAGGCTGGAGAACTTGTCGGCTATACCGGAAACAGCGGCCGCTCAACCGGCCCGCATCTTCACTATGAAATTTTGCGCAATGGTCAGGCGCTCAACCCCATCCGATTCCTGAAGGCAGGCAAGGCTGTACAGCAATATCTGTAGAATCAAGCGTTAAAAACATGGTGGGCGATGACGGACTCGAACCGCCGACATCTTCGGTGTAAACGAAGCGCTCTACCAACTGAGCTAATCGCCCCCAACGGGCCGGAGCATTAAGCGGTTCCTGCTGTATTCGCAAGCCCCAAGCGGAAATTCCACGATTTTATCATTGAAAAAGAACCCCTCGCGACAGGCTTGAGGAAAACATTGCAAGTTTTCATACAAGCACCTCCAGAGTGCTTGACACCTGCACACGAACCCCTTATCCAGCCGACATCGACACACACATGAACACAGTGTTTGTTGCAAGCGCGGGTGTAGCTCAGTTGGTTAGAGTGCCGGCCTGTCACGCCGGAGGTCGCGGGTTCGAGCCCCGTCACTCGCGCCAGTTATTTTAAAGGCTTATGCCTTTGACTAACTGAAATTTTATTTTTCCCGATAATATGTTTTATCTTTTGATCAGGCCAAAGCGGCGCGATCTTTCAGATTCGCGCAATCCGCTTTAAGCCTTTGTCTTGGTCGCATATGTGTGGTCTTTCCTTCCGCCTCTTTCCAAACATTACAAAGGTTTAATGCCAGCATTCATCTCCTGTTCACCCGCGAGCCGCGATCCTGATATCGCGTCCTCCCAGACGTGAAATGAAAAATAATTGGAGTTGAATCTCATGAAACGTACCATTGCATCCGTCATTCTCGTCGCATCCCTGGCTTCCACCGGCTATGCTCTGGCACAGGATGCAGAGCAGATCGACAGCCCTGAAGTTGCCGAGGAAATGCAGAAGCCTGGCAAGCGTTTCAATCGCGCCCCGATTGATCTGGCCACATTCTCAAAGCTTGATGACCTCAAGGCAGCCGATACCAATGGCGACGGCACGCTGGATCGCGAAGAAATCGAAGCTCACGCCCTCAAGCAGATGGTCAAGCGCATGGCTGACCGCATGGAGCGCCGCCTGGACATCAACGGCGATGGCACTGTGACGCTGGATGAAATCGAAAAGCAGAAAGCCAAGGAGTTTGCAGTTCTCGACCGCAATGATGACGGCAAGCTCGACCGCAAGGAAATGCGGGCTGCTCACAAGGCTGACCACAAGGGCGGCAAGCATGGCCAGCGTGGCGGCGGCCATGGCTTCCACCACAAGATGCAGCGCTAAAACAATAGGGAGTGCTCCGTCGCCTGAAGGCGGTGGAGCATTTTCTACAACCAAAAGATGTTGAAGGCTGTAATTGTCTTTTAGTTTCCACCCATATGTCTTTATAATCTTCCGGTACGCAACATTTTACCGGGGACAATCATGGAAGCTATTCTCGCTCAACTTGTAGGCGGCCTCGCGGGCGGCGCTGCAGGCGGCAAGGTCATCAAGGACTCCGATCTTGGCAATATCGGCAATCTCATCGCTGGCGCCATTGGTGGCCTCGGTGGTGGTTCACTGCTCGGCTCGCTTTTAGGCGCTGGTGGCGCTGCGGCTGGCGGGCTTGATATCGCTGCACTTGCCGGGCAGCTTGTTGGCGGCGGCGTGGCTGGTGCAATCGTTCAGATCGTTGCCGGCCTCGTCATCAACAAAATATTCAAAAGGTCTTGATCCATGCATAAATTTGAAATTTACAGGGACAAGGCTGGCGAATTTCGCGTTCGCTTTAAATATAACAGCGAGATCATGTTCTCGACCGAGGGCTATAGCTCGAAGGCAAGTGCTCAAAACGCCATTGACTCGATCAAGAAAAACGGACCGGGCGCGCCTGTTGAAGATAACAGCTAAAACATTATGCTTGCGTCAGATGGTTATATCTGACGCAAGCATAAATGCGGCTTAAAAAAACCTGCTGGCTTGTAAACGCTTAATTGACAGCGTCTTTAAGGCCTTTGCCGGCAGAGAATTTTGGCACGTTGCGAGCCGGAATTTTCACCTCTGCACCAGTCTGTGGATTACGGCCGGTCGTCTCGGCGCGCTTCGAGACAGAAAAATTACCAAAGCCGATCAGCCGGACATCCCCGCCCTTTTTCAACTCGCCGGTGATGACGGAAAACACCGCCTCAACTGCCGACTGAGCATCAGCCTTGGAAAGATTTGCAGTTTCGGCAACAGCAGACACCAGTTCGTTCTTGTTCATAAATTTCCCTTTCATGAGAGAACCGGGACGAAAGACTCATCCGGCAGAAGCTGAACTGTAGAAAGAAGCGCTTCCGCAACCAAGTGGAAATTTACTCTATGACCCTTGAAATCCCCGGTTTTCCGGGGATTTCAAACAAAAAGGCCGGGATTTACCCGGCCTTCCCATCATTTTTCGGCAATGACAGCCTTGTCAGGCGGCAATTTCCAGATCGATTCCTGTTTTCACACAAGCAGATGAAATGATCCAAATGCCTGTTTGAGCCTTCCTTGTGGGCTGCGTCAGATGCACCATCCGGCGCAGCCACAAAGGTCTTAATGAGCCATCGGCTTGGCAATGCCCTGCACTGTTTCCACAGCGGCTGGCGTGTCAACCGGCTCCACCCACTCGATGGGCTCCGGCATCCGCACCAGCGCATGTTTCAAGACCTCACCGACACGGGCAACCGGGATAATCTCCAGGCCATTCTTCACATTGTCGGGTATCTCGGCCAGATCCTTGACATTTTCTTCCGGGATCAGAACCGTCTTGATACCGCCGCGAAGTGCAGCCAGAAGTTTTTCCTTCAGCCCGCCGATTGGCAAGACCCTGCCGCGCAGCGTGATCTCACCGGTCATCGCCACATCCGCCCTGATCGGAATGCCGGTCAAAACAGACACGATAGCCGTTGCCATGGCCACGCCCGCCGAAGGACCATCCTTGGGCGTTGCCCCTTCAGGAACGTGCACGTGGATATCGCGCTTGTCGAACAGCGGCGGCTCCACACCAAAGTCGATAGCCCGCGAACGCACATAAGAGGCTGCCGCAGAAATCGACTCTTTCATCACATCCTTCAGATTGCCCGTGACGGTCATGCGGCCCTTGCCGGGCATCATGACACCTTCAATGGTCAGCAATTCGCCGCCCACTTCGGTCCAGGCCAGGCCGGTGACGACACCCACCTGATCATCCGTCTCGGCCATGCCGAAGCGATAGCGCTGCACGCCCAGATAATCATCAAGATTGTCTGGCGTGATCGCCACCGACTTTTTCCCGGTCTTCAGGATCTCGGTCACCGCCTTGCGGCCCAGCTTCATCAGTTCGCGCTCCAGCGAACGCACACCCGCTTCACGGGTGTAGGTCTGGATGATGGCGCGGATGGCCGCATCATCGACCGAGAACTCGCCAGGTTGCAGCGCATGATCGCGAACCACCTTGGGCATCAGATGCCGTTTGGCGATCTCGACCTTCTCATCTTCGGTGTAGCCGGCAATACGAATGATCTCCATACGGTCCATGAGAGGGGGCGGGATATTCAGCGTATTGGCTGTGGTCACAAACATCACATTCGACAGATCATATTCAACTTCCAAATAATGATCCATGAAAGCCGAGTTCTGTTCAGGATCCAGCACTTCCAGCATTGCCGAAGACGGATCGCCGCGGAAATCCTGACCCATCTTGTCGATCTCATCAAGCAGGAAGAGCGGATTGGATTTCTTGGCTTTCTTCATCGACTGGATGACCTTGCCGGGCATCGAACCGATATAGGTACGCCTGTGACCGCGAATCTCAGCCTCATCACGCACACCGCCAAGCGCCATACGCACAAATTCGCGCCCTGTCGCCTTGGCGATGGACTTGCCAAGCGAGGTCTTGCCAACGCCGGGCGGGCCGACAAGGCACAGGATCGGCCCCTTGAGCTTGCGCTGACGGCTCTGCACCGCCAGATACTCAATGATCCGCTCCTTGACCTTCTCAAGGCCGTAATGATCGGCGTCCAGAACCTCTTCGGAAAAATTCAAGTCCTGCCTGACCTTTGAATTGCGGCCCCACGGGATCGACAAGAGCCAATCCAGATAGTTGCGCACAACGGTGGCCTCTGCCGACATGGGCGACATCGTCCGCAGCTTCTTCAGTTCGGCATCGGCCTTTTCGCGGGCTTCCTTGGAAAGCCGCGTCTTCTGGATGCGTGCCTCCAGTTCGGCAGCCTCATCACGGCCGTCCTCGCCTTCGCCAAGCTCCTTCTGGATCGCCTTCATCTGCTCGTTGAGGTAGTATTCGCGCTGCGTCTTTTCCATCTGGCGCTTGACGCGCGAACGGATGCGCTTTTCGACCTGCAAAACAGAAATCTCGGCTTCCATGAAGCTCATGGCGCGCTCAAGACGCTCCTTCACCGAAAGGGTGGCCAGCATTTCCTGCTTTTCAGGAATCTTGATTGCAAGATGCGAAACAACCGTATCAGCAAGTTTGGAATAATCCTCAATCTGGCTGGTGGCGCCAACCACCTCGGCCGAGATCTTCTTGTTCAGCTTTACGTAATTTTCAAAATCCACAATCACCGAGCGGGCAAGCGCCTCAATCTCGATCTCGTCTTCTTCCGGCTCGACCAGACCCGAGACGCGGGCTTCATGAAAGTCGCTGCGTTCGGTAAAGCCATCGATACGCGCGCGCTCAGTGCCCTCAACCAGCACCTTGACGGTGCCGTCGGGCAGTTTCAGAAGCTGAAGCACATTGGCCTTTGTGCCGACTTCATAAATGGCGTCGGCTTGCGGATCATCATCGGCAGCATTTTTCTGGGTGGCCAGCAGGATCTGCTTTTCCTGACCCATGACCTCTTCCAAAGCCTTGATCGATTTTTCACGACCAACAAAAAGAGGCACAATCATATGCGGAAAGACGACGATGTCGCGCAGCGGAAGAACCGCCAACACACTGTCATCTGCAGGCTGTGCAATTTTGGTCATTGTCAAACCTTTCCTTCGCGCATGCCTTGAGCCAAACGCGAATCCTCTATCAGAGCATGATGATTTTCTCCTGAAACGTCATCATGCTCCAAGTTTTTATTTTTCGCATGATCTTATCTGAAAAGTCTGCAACTTTTCCAGGATCATGCTTTAACAACCGGGGATCGTTCCGCCTACCACCGTTTGCAACAGCGGCTTGCAGCGCAGAAATCAACCCCGAACTTGTCTGTTAGGTGGATACAGGCAAAGCAAAGATCAAGAGGCAAGCGCCAACCGAACGTCAGGCGCTGACATTGTCCTTCTTTTCCTTCGCATCGGAATAAATATAGAGCGGGCGAGCATTGCCCAACACCACCTCTTCCGAGATCACCACTTCCCGAACCCCTTCCAGCGCAGGCAGTTCAAACATGGAATCCAGCAGGATTGCCTCCATGATCGAGCGCAGGCCGCGCGCACCGGTCTTGCGCTCGATAGCGCGCCGCGCAATGGCTGAAAGCGCACCTTCATGGAAGGTCAGTTCAACATTTTCCATCTCGAACAGGCGCTGATATTGCTTGACCAGCGCATTCTTCGGCTCCGACAGGATCTGCACAAGGGCTGCCTCGTCCAGATCTTCAAGCGTCGCCAGAACCGGCAATCGGCCGACAAATTCAGGAATCAGACCGAATTTGAGCAGATCTTCCGGTTCCACCATGCGAAACAACTCGCCACTGCGGCGCTCTTCGGGCGAGGCGACAGACGCACCAAAGCCGATGGAGGTCTTGCGCCCACGGTCAGAAATGAGCTTGTCGAGCCCCGCAAACGCCCCGCCACAGATAAACAGGACATTGACCGTGTCCACTTGCAGGAACTCCTGCTGGGGATGTTTGCGGCCCCCTTGCGGCGGCACCGAGGCAACCGTGCCCTCCATGATCTTGAGCAGCGCCTGCTGCACGCCCTCGCCCGACACATCGCGGGTGATCGAGGGATTGTCGGATTTGCGGGTGATCTTGTCGATCTCGTCAATATAGACAATGCCGCGCTGGGCGCGCTCGACATTATAATCGGCAGCCTGAAGCAGTTTTAAAATGATGTTTTCGACATCTTCGCCCACATAACCGGCTTCCGTCAGCGTTGTGGCGTCAGCCATGGTGAAGGGCACATCGATGATGCGGGCCAGCGTCTGGGCCAGCAGCGTCTTGCCGCAGCCAGTCGGGCCGATAAGCAGAATGTTGGACTTGGACAGTTCAACATCATTGTTCTTGCTGGCATGCGCAAGGCGCTTGTAGTGATTGTGTACGGCGACCGACAAGACGCGCTTGGCGTAGGGCTGGCCAATCACATAATCATCAAGAACCGCGATAATTTCCTGCGGCGTGGGCACACCCTCACGCGACTTCACCATCGAGGTCTTGTTTTCCTCGCGGATGATGTCCATGCACAGTTCGACACACTCATCACAAATGAAGACGGTGGGTCCAGCAATCAGCTTGCGCACTTCGTGCTGGCTCTTGCCGCAGAACGAGCAGTAAAGCGTGTTCTTGGAATCTGCGCCACCGCTGTTACCGACCTTGCTCATCTTCCAGTCCTTTCATGACCGTCTGCCGGTGGCCTGGCCGACATGACGCATTCTCTCGCCTTGAGGATGACGCCATTAAAAAAATATATGACACTTCCCGCAGCCCTCAGATGAAGCCTACCCCACCGAAAATCAACAGAGGTTTAACGTTAGGCAATCACATCACCCGTGGGAACAGCAAAATGTGGCCGAAATACCGCAAATCACCTTAAAATGCGGCATTTCCATCACCTTGACCCATCAGGCTGAAGGGTTCTCCGCCTCTGCCGCCTCACGTGTGGAATGAACCTTGTCGATCAGTCCAAATTCCAGCGCCTCTTGCGAGGTCATGAAATGGTCACGGTCGAGTGTCTTTTCAATAGTCTCATAGTCCTTGCCGGTATGCTCGACATAGACCTCATTGAGGCGACGCTTGAGCTTGATGATATCTTGCGCATGGCGCTCAATATCGGACGCCTGCCCCTGAAAGCCCCCCGAAGGCTGGTGGACCATGATGCGCGCATTGGGCGTGGCAAAGCGCATGCCCTTTTCACCTGCACATAAAAGCAGCGATCCCATCGAGGCAGCCTGCCCGATGCACAGCGTCGATACAGCCGGCTTGATGAACTGCATGGTATCATAAATGGCCATGCCGCTGGTGACCACGCCGCCAGGCGAATTGATATAGAGTGAAATTTCCTTCTTCGGATTTTCCGCCTCAAGAAACAGAAGCTGGGCGCAAACCAGCGTCGCCATGCCGTCTTCGACCGGACCGGTGATGAAGATGATGCGCTCCTTGAGAAGGCGCGAGAAAATATCATAGGCCCGTTCACCGCGATTGGTCTGCTCGACCACCATCGGAACAAGGCTCATATAGGTTTCGATCGGGTCTTTCATGAAATGTCCTTAAGGTGGGGCCAAACCGGCACGAAACGAGGCGCCGCCATCATTGAATCACTTTGCTTCTCATCCCGTAAATAGGCTAGCAGCTTATCGTTGTGCAAGACCCTGACCCTGATGCCCGGTCAAAGCCGGATCACATAGTGCTTGCGAGTCGTTTCAAGCACTTCCCAGACGCCTTTAAAGCCGGGCCTGAGGATAAAGGAATCGCCAGCCTGCACGCGGCGTGCCTCACCGTCCTCTTCCGATATGACTGAAACACCGGAAAGGATGTGGCAAAATTCCCATTCATCATAGGAAATACGCCATTTGCCAGGTGTCGATTCCCAGATGCCCGCATAAAGGGCGCCATCACGCTCTTCGATATTCCATGTGCGAAATTGCGGATTGCCTGAAATGAGGCGCTCTGGTGCTGGAGCGCCCTCTTCCGGCTCGATGCCGGATATATCAAGCGTAATAAATTTTTCTTGCGCCATGGTGCAGGGCTCCGATTTGATCCGAAACCCTGCCTGCCATGAAGATCAGGCCTTGGCCAGTGCCTGTTCCAGATCGGCAATAATATCCTTGATATCTTCAATGCCGATCGACAGGCGCACCACTTCGGGACCTGCGCCAGCAAGCTTTTGCTGCTCGGCGCTCAACTGGCGATGGGTGGTGGAAGCCGGGTGAATGACCAGCGACTTGGTGTCACCAATATTGGCCAGATGCGAAAACATCTCCAGCCCTTCGACAAATTTTACGCCCGAATCATAGCCGCCCTTGAGGCCGAAAGTGAACACAGAGCCCGCCCCCTTGGGCGAATATTTCTGCTGAAGCGCATGGTTCTTGTCGGAAGCCAGCCCCGGATAGGAAACCCACTCGACCTTGGGATGCTTTGACAGCCATTCCGCAACCGCCAGCGCATTGTCACAATGGCGCTGCATGCGCAGCGGCAAGGTTTCCAGACCTGTCAGGATCAAAAATGCGTTGAAGGGTGAAATTGCCGGTCCAAGATCGCGCAGACCCAGCACACGTGCCGCCAGCGCAAAAGCGAAATTGCCAAAAGCCTGATGCAGGACCATGCCGGCATATTCCGGGCGCGGCTGCGACAGAAGCGGATATTTGTCCGATTTCGACCAGTCAAATGTGCCGCCATCGACAATGATACCGCCGACCGAATTGCCATGACCGCCAATGAATTTGGTCAGTGAATGGACGACAATATCCGCGCCATGCTCGATCGGGCGCAAAAGATAGGGGGAGGCAAGCGTATTATCGACCACCAGCGGCAGCCCATGCTTGTGGGCAATGTCGGCAAAGACCTGAATATCGACAAATTCACCGCCCGGATTGGCAAGGCTTTCAATATGAATGGCCTTGGTGCGCTCATCGATCAGCGCCTCAAAACTTGCCGGATCATCCACATCGGCCCAGCGCACATCCCAGCCAAAACTCTGGAAGGAGGTGCCAAACTGGTTGATGGTGCCGCCATAAAGCTTGCGGGCGGCGACAAAATTGTCGCCCGGCTGCATCAGCGTATGGAAAACCACCAGATGGGCTGCCTGGCCTGATGCGGTCGCAAGGGCTGCCGTGCCGCCTTCCAGCGCTGCAACCCGTTCTTCCAGAACCCCTTGCGTGGGGTTCATGATGCGGGTGTAGATATTGCCAAAAGCCTGCAGGCCAAACAGCGAGGCGGCATGATCGGCATCCTGAAAAACAAAGGAGGTGGTCTGATAGATCGGCACCGCGCGCGATCCGGTGGTCGGGTCCGGCTTGGCGCCCGCATGGACAGCCAGCGTGTTGAAACCGGGAGCGCTTTGCGACATTTCATTCCTCCAGAAGGTAAAATTGAGAGACTTATTGCTATCATTGCTCCTGCCAAGGCAAGTGGCAAAGCGCAAAACACCATGGTTGTGCGTTTTTTGGAATAAAAATCCTGCCATTACCCTGACAAGGGAAACTTTATTCCAGTTTCATCGAGCTGTCAGCCATGTCAGGATAAGCTATCGGGTTTTGCCCTGCACTCAAAGCAGCGCTGCAACTGGATCTGTCTGGCTGGCGTTATTGCACATTAATAAATGAGGTAAAATAATACCTCATATCTATATAATTGTTTTTATTGATTTTTTAAAAGAAGCATGAGCCAGATCAGGCTTGACCGCCCTATCAGCCTCCCCTATAAACCGCCTCGGACAACAGCTTTTGGGCTATCGTTCATCATTGGCGGCAAAAGCTGCCAATTCAAGCAACAAGAAACGCCGTGTCCGCCCCTTAAAGGCAGGCAGGGTCCTTTATGGAAACAGAACATGACAACCTTTTCGCAGAAGCCTGCGGACGTGGTGAAGAAGTGGGTTCTGATCGACGCCGAAAACATCGTCGTTGGTCGTCTTGCCTCTCTCGTCGCCAACCGTCTGCGCGGCAAGCACAAGCCCACATTCACCCCCCATGTCGACGATGGTGACAATGTCATCATCATCAATGCCGACAAGGTGGCGCTGACGGGCAAGAAATATACCGACAAGAAATATTACTGGCACACCGGCCATCCTGGCGGCATCAAGGAGCGCACGGCGCGCCAGATTATCGAGGGCCGCTTTCCCGAGCGTGTTCTTGAAAAGGCCATTGAGCGCATGATCCCGCGCGGTCCTCTGGGCCGTCGCCAGATGAAAAATCTGCGCGTTTATGCAGGCTCCGATCACCCCCACACGGCCCAGCAGCCCGAGACGCTCGACGTCGGCGCGCTGAACGCCAAGAACAAGAAGGTCAAATAATGACTGAGCAGCTTTCCTCGCTCGCAGACCTGGGCGCTGTTGCCCAGACCGCGCAGCCGGCCGCGCCGGTCCACGTCCAGAAGCTCGACAAGTCGGGCCGCGCCTATGCCACCGGCAAGCGCAAGGACGCCATCGCCCGCGTCTGGGTCAAGCCCGGCTCCGGCAAGATCGTCATCAATGGCAAGGAACAGGAGCAGTATTTTGCACGCCCCGTTCTCCAGATGATCCTCAACCAGCCGCTGGTGGCTGCCAACCGTGCCGGCCAGTACGACATTGTCGCGACAGTCGCCGGCGGTGGTCTGTCCGGCCAGGCTGGTGCAGTGCGCCACGGCATTTCCAAGGCTCTGACCTATTATGAGCCGGAACTGCGCGGCGTGCTGAAGAAGGGCGGCTTCCTGACCCGCGACAGCCGCGTGGTCGAGCGCAAGAAATACGGCCGCGCCAAGGCCCGCCGTTCGTTCCAGTTCTCGAAGCGTTAAGCTTCGGGCCAGTTCTCGAAGACTTAAGCTTCAGACTTGTATTTCAATCAAAAAGGCCGCCTTTCGAGGCGGCCTTTTTGCATTCCGGGTGTAGGGAAAAACCAGATTCATCAGTCACGTAAAAATAAAAAAGGCTCCGCCAAGCGGAGCCTTTTTTTAAAAAATAATTCCGGTTGAGCAGGGCAGAATCAGTTGCCCGCAGCCTTGGCCTTTTCCTGCTCTTCCCTAAGCTTCTTGGCAAAGTCCTCATTGTTCTTGGAGACAAACTCCTGAAGCGCCTTCTGGCGGTCTTCAATGTCTGAAGCCTGCAAGGCCGGACCTTCAAACGCATCGGTAAAACCCTGAAGCGAAATCTTGATCGGGTTCGGCTGGTTCTGGAAATTTATAGAGGTCAAGGTGATCTCCGACCCCTTCTTGAAGGAGGTGACGATCTGGTCGGTCATCGGCACTTCAGCTACGCAACGGTCCGGGAAGCAGATGACATAATCAAGCTTCTGCGCCTTGCCATTATCAACCTCAAGGGCAATGCCGGGAGGCACAAGGCGGCCACTGGGCACGGTGACCTGGAAAACCTTGCGGTTTACCTTGCCGCGCAAGTCGATCATGCTCACACCGGTCACCAATTGGCCATTGGCGGCAGTGACGATATTTTGCACATTGCAGATATCGACATCTTCCTGCTTCGAGCAGGCCTTGAACCAACCTTGTGGAACTTGCTGCGCCGAGGCCTGAGGCAACCCGGCTGCGAGGAACCCGGCCACACCGGCCATCATGACCGACAGGCGATATGCTCTGGATTTCAGGCTGGACATAAGGTGCGTTTCCTCTCGACTTTTGTGTCCCCGGTGCAGGCCCGCCGCCACACCGCAACGCTATCTGTTGCGAAAATGCGGCAACAGAATGGCTCTTGGCGCGTGTTACACTGCAACGGCTGTCAAATCCAGTCTGTACAGCGTATTTCACGACTGTGAACAGCGGATTTACACATCGCGTGATAAGTTCGCCACCGAATCAGCATATTGCTTTATCGGAAGCCCATCATGAACCGAACTGCCCTGTGGCTGAGTGCCGCCCTTGCCATGCTGCCTTTTGCGCCTCACGCAGCCAGCGCAGAACCGCGTCACGCCATCTCCATGCAGGGCGAACCGTCCCTGCCAGCAGATTTCACCCATTTTACCTATGCCAATCCAGAGGCGCCCAAAGGTGGTGAAATCACCTATTGCGTGGTCGGCACTTTCGATAATCTCAATCCTTTTATCCTGAAAAGCCTGCGCACCACCGCGCGCGGCGTTATCGACACGATTTTCGGCAATCTCGTTTTTGAGCCGCTGATGGAGCGTAATATGGATGAGGCCTTCAGCCTTTACGGGCTGCTGGCGCAAAGCGTGGAGATGGATGAAGAGCGCAAATGGATCGAGTTTCATCTCAACCCGGACGCCAGATGGTCTGACGGTGAACCGGTCACGCCTGAAGATGTGCTGTTTACCTATGAGGTGTTCACCCAAAAAGGACGCCCGCCCTATTCCGACCGCATGAAGCGGGTGGAAAGACTGGAAAAGACCGGGCCGCACAGTGTGCGCTTTACCTTCAATGAACATGCCGACCGGGAATTTCCGCTGATCATCGCCATCACACCGATTGTGCCGAAGCATTTTTTTAACATCGACAATTTTGATCGCGGCACACTCAAACCCGTCACCGGCTCCGGCCCTTATGTGATTGAAGAGGTGACACCGGGCCAGCGCATCGTCTTTCAAAAAAACCCTGATTATTGGGGCAAAAATATTCCGACCAAGCGCGGCTTTAACAATTTCGACAAGATCACCATCGAATATTTCCTCAACGCCACCGCTCAGTTTGAAGCCTTTAAAAAAGGCATTTGCAGCGCCTATGCCGGGCCGCTTTATACGGGCATGGGGCCGTTGCAGGTGGAGCGCGAGTTTAATTTTGCCGCTGCACAAGACGGGCGTGTTCTCATCAAAGCCTATGATCTGGGCATTCCGCCCGTCGTTACCGGCTTTTTATTCAACACACGGCTTTACAAATTCGCCGACCCGACCGTGCGGCAGGCCCTTGGCCAGCTTTACGATTTTGAATGGGCCAACAAGAACATGTTTGGTGGCAATCTCGCCCGCACCATGAGCTTCTGGCAAGGTTCTGAGCTTTCAGCACTCGGCCATCCAGCCAGCGACAGGGAAAAAGCACTGCTTGCCCCCTATCCCGGCCGGGTGCCGCAAGATGTGATGGATGGAAGCTGGCGTCCACCACAAAATGATGGATCAGGACAGGACCGTGCTGCCCTTAAAAGCGCGCTTGATCTGCTCAAAAGCGTTGGCTTCAAGATTGAAAATGGCGTGATGCTGGATGCAGACGGACAGGCTTTTACCTTTGAGATCCTGACCGCCTCGCAAGATGAAGAGCGGCTGGCGGCCCTTTATCAGCGCACTTTGGCCAAGCTTGGTATTGCAGTCACCATCCGCGCCCTTGATGGCGACCAGATCCAATCGCGCAAGCAGCGTTTTGATTTCGAGATGCTGATCGGCTCTAGCGGCTTCAACAATTCACTGTCGCCGGGCATTGAGCAGATCGGGCGCTGGGGTTCACAAGCAGCCAGCCGTGAAGGCTCCTTCAATCTGGCTGGCGTTGCCGATCCGGCTGTTGATGCCGCTATTGAAGCCATGCTCAATGCTCGAGAAAAGGAAGATTTCGTGGCGGCTGTGCGGGTGCTCGACCGCTTGCTGATTTCAGGCAATTACATGATCCCGATGCAGCATAATCCGCAGCAGCTTATTGCCTATTGGAACCGGTTTGAGCACCCCGACAAGGACCCGCTTTTCGGCTTCCAGCTTGCAACATGGTGGATGAAGCCAAACTGAAAACTGAAAGCCGAGAAATTTCAAGCACTTGCCAGCTTGGCCAGTTGCATCATCACCACCGCAGAACCGGCCAGGCGCTTGTCAGGCGTCGGCCAGTCGCGGATGAAGACAATGCTTTGATCCGGGCGGATTTTGGCCAGAATGCCCTGTTCACCAATGAATTTGACCAGCCCGGCAGGGTTGGCAAATGTCTTGTTGCGGAACTGGATAACCACGCCTTTTGGCCCGGCATCGAGTTTTTCGACATTTGCGGTGCGGCACAGCGCCTTGATGAAGACGATCTTCAACAGATGTGTCACCTCATCGGGCAGCGGGCCGAAGCGGTCGATCAGTTCCACCCCGAAGGCATCGATTTCCTCCGGTGTTTCCAGATCGCCAAGCCGCCGGTAAAGCGCCAGCCGCAATTGCAGATCAGGCACATAGGTTTCAGGGATCATCACCGCCGTGCCAATGGAAATCTGTGGCGACCAGCCACTATCTGCAACAGAGCCCGAATCCTTGACCTCGGCGACCGCTTCTTCCAGCATCTGCTGGTAAAGCTCAAAACCCACCTCCTTGATATGGCCCGATTGCTCCTGCCCCAGCAGATTGCCCGCACCGCGAATATCCAGATCATGGCTGGCAAGCTGGAAGCCAGCGCCTAAGGAATCGAGCGATTGTAGAACTTTCAGACGGCGCTCGGCCGTATCGGTCAACTTCTTGCGGGCTGGCAGGGTAAACAGCGCATAGGCGCGCAATTTGGAGCGCCCGACCCGACCACGCAACTGGTAAAGCTGAGCCAGGCCAAACATGTCGGCACGGTGCACGATCATGGTGTTGGCGGTTGGAATATCCAGGCCGGATTCGACGATTGTGGTGGACAGCAGCACATCATACTGGCCTTCATAAAAAGCGTTCATGATGTCATCGAGCCGTCCGGGCGGCATCTGACCATGCGCAACCGTAACCTTCAGTTCAGGCACTTCATTTTTAAGAAATTCCTCGATCTCGGCCAGATCGCTGATACGCGGCACGACATAAAAACTCTGGCCGCCACGATAACGCTCACGCAGCAAGGTCTCGCGGATCACCAGCGGATCGAAAGGCGACATGAAGGTGCGCACCGCCATGCGGTCCACCGGCGGGGTGGCGATCAGCGACAATTCACGCACCCCTGTCAGCGCCAGTTGCAATGTGCGCGGAATGGGCGTGGCCGAAAGGGTGAGCACATGCACATCACTTTTCAGGTCTTTCAGACGCTCCTTGTGCTTGACGCCGAAA
The DNA here is from genome assembly GCF_042656785.1 of Aquamicrobium segne. Lineage (NCBI taxonomy): Bacteria > Pseudomonadati > Pseudomonadota > Alphaproteobacteria > Hyphomicrobiales > Phyllobacteriaceae > Aquamicrobium > Aquamicrobium segne. The sequence continues at coordinate 73,862 of NZ_JBHSLL010000018.1, read as the reverse complement.
TGCTGCTCTTCATCGATGATCAGCAGGCCCAGATTCTTAAATTTTATGGCTGAACCAAGCAGCGCATGGGTGCCGACCACAATATCGACCGTGCCGTCTTCCAGTCCCTTTTTGGTTTCAGCCAGTTCTTTTGCGCCAACCAGACGTGACGCCTGCCGCACCTTGACCGGAAGACCGGCAAAACGCTGCGAAAATGTCCGGTAATGCTGGCGTGACAGCAAGGTCGTGGGCACGACGATCGCCACCTGAAAACCTTCCATGGCGGCAATGAAGGCAGCACGCAGCGCCACTTCGGTTTTGCCAAAGCCGACATCGCCACACACCAGACGATCCATGGGCCGGCCCGCCGACAGATCATCCATGATCGAATCGATAGCTGTTTGCTGGTCGTCAGTTTCCTCATAAGGAAAACGGGCGCAAAACTCGCCATAAAGCCCTTCTGCCGGGATCATGGCGGGGGCTGTGCGCATCTGGCGCTCGGCTGCAATACGGATCAGATCGCCTGCCATATCCAGCAGGCGTTTCTTCAGCCTGGCCTTGCGCGCCTGCCAGGCGCCGCCGCCCAGCCTGTCAAGTGTGGCTTCTGCCGAATCCGAACCATAGCGCGATAAAAGTTCGATATTTTCAACCGGCAGAAACAGGCGGTCATCGCCCGCATAGTGGATTTCAAGGCAATCATGGGGTGCGCCAGCCGCCTGAATGGTTTGCAGGCCGATAAAGCGGCCAATGCCATGGTCGGCATGAACGACAATATCGCCAGCAGACAGTGAGCCTGCTTCAGAGATGAAATCAGCGGCACGTTTGCGCTTTTTTGAGCGACGCACCAGCCGGTCACCCAAAATATCCTGCTCGGCGACAACAACCATGTCATCGGTTTCAAAACCGGTTTCCAGTTGCAAGACGGCCAGTGCCGCCTGCCCTTTTTCCAGTTTTTCAGCCGCGCCAAGCGTTGCAACCTGCTTCAAATTGCCCAGATGATGCTCGGCCAGAATTTGCGCCAGCCGGTCCAGCGAGCCTTCCGTCCAGCCAGCAATGACAATACGGCGGCCAGCGGCGCGCTGGTCGGAAATATGTTTGACCGCCTCGCTAAACACATTGGCATTGGGGTCGGCGCGTTCCTCGGCAAAGCTGCGCCCGGCGCGTGCGCCCGCATGAAAGACCTTGCGTTCCCCCACATCGGGTGCAGCAAAGGGCGTCAATTCGATTGCAACACGCTTGGTTGTGGCAAGTTTTACGTCATCGGGCGACAGATACAGGAATTGCGGCGCAACCGGCTGATAGGGCACCGCATCTTTCAGTGCCCCCTCACTTTGCTGCTTGCGCGCCTCATAATGGTCGAGGATCTGCGCGTGGCGCTCAACAAGCGCCTCATTCGCCAGATGATCAAACACCACCGGCACATCCGGCAGATAATCGAAAATCGTTTCCAGCCGCTCATAAAAGAAGGGCAGCCAGTGTTCCATACCGGCAAAGCGGCGACCTTCGCTGACGGCGGCATAAAGCGCATCATCACGCGAAGGGACACCAAAAGCCTCGATATAGGAACGGCGAAAGCGGCTGATGCTGTCAGCATTCAGCGCCACCTCGCTCATGGCCTGCATGGTCAGTTCCGTACGCTGGCCAATGGTGCGCTGGCTGGCCACATCAAAGCTGCGAATTGATTCCAGCGTATCGCCAAAGAAATCAAGACGCAGCGCCTCTTGCGTGCCCGGGGCATAAAGGTCGAGAATCCCGCCGCGCACGGCAAATTCACCCACTTCACGCACCGTGGGCACACGCTCGAAACCGGAATTTTCCAGCCGCCTGACCAGCAGATCCATATCGACCTGATTGCCGGGTCGGGCCCGAAAAGTCTGCGCCTCGATGAGTTGGGCCGGCGGCATTCTTTGCAGCAGGGCGTTGGCAGTGGTGAGCACCACCGCGCGGTGCGGCTTTTCCCGCAAGGCGGCAATCGCCGCCAGCGCATCAAGGCGACGCGCAGCCGCATCAGAGCCGGGCGATACACGGTCATAGGGAAGGCAATCCCAGGCCGGAAGCTCCAGAACCGGCAAGCCGGGATCGACAAAACTGAGCGCCTCGACAATGGCCGGAAGCCGCTGCCCGTCACGGGCAACAAAAAGCAGCGGGCCATCTGCCGCAACCTCGCGTGCAGCCTGCGACAGAGCAAAGGCCTCATAGCCATCGGCAACGCCATCAAGAATGAAAGAGCCAATGCTGGTTTTTGGCAGGCCGACTTTGGGAATGAGGCTCATGAAACAGGCTTTTTTAAACTAAAACAAGATCAGGCGAGGTTTTGGGCAGATCACACAGGCCGCAATATGGCGCTGGTTTTCCATTCAAGAACACGGTGCAGGATCGGCAGGTCAAGAGTTCCAGGAATCGGGTTCTGGCCGGTGATCCATGGCAAAAGCTCGGTGTCATTGATGTCGAGCAGGCGTTCATACTGGTCAAGCTCGTCAGTACTCAACCCCGCAAGCTCGGCATTGGCAAAATTGCCCAAAATAAGATCCATCTCGCGCATTCCACGATGCCAGGAGCGAAACAGCAGCTTGCGGCGGCGCATATCCAGCCCTTCGCTTGTTCTTGATGTTCCGCTCATGATGGCTCCTTATGCACGATGGCGCGCATATAGCGTGGATAGGGGCCAATGTCAGCCTTGCAACACACCCTGCAAACTCTAATCTACCCCCATGCGCCCATCTTTGCTTGATCCCTTGTTTACGCCCATTACTTCGCTGGCCGGTGTCGGCCCCAAGGTTGGCGCCCTGATGGAGCGCATCCTGCCGCTCGATCGGGGGGCACACGGTGCGCGCACTGCCGATCTTTTGTTTCTTTTGCCCAGTTCGGTGATCGACCGGCGCAGCCGACCCGGCATTGCCAATGCTGCCCCCGGTGAAATTGTCACGCTCGATCTCATCATCGACCACCATCAGCCGCCACCGCGTGGCAATCGCTCGGTGCCTTATCGCATCCTTGCCCATGACGACACTGACGAGATTACACTGACCTTTTTCCATGCTCATGCCAGCTATCTGGAAAAGCAACTGCCGGAAGGCGCGCAAGTGATTGTTTCGGGGAAGATGGAATGGTTCAATGGCTGCCCCTCCATGGTTCATCCCGACCATATCGCTTTGGCGCAAGATGCGGCCAGTCTGCCGCTGGTCGAGCCGGTCTATCCGCTGACTGCCGGACTTTCAGGAAAGGTTTTACGCCGCGCCATTACGCAGGCGCTGGCGCGAGTGCCAAAAATGCCGGAATGGCAGGATACACCCTTCCTGCGCCGCCAGTCTTTTCCTTCCTTTGATGCCGCACTTGCGCGTATTCATAATCCTGAAACACCGATTGATGCAGCCCCCGATAATGTGGCATGGCGCAGACTTGCCTATGATGAATTTCTGGCCGGGCAGGTTTCACTGGCACTGGTGCGCGCCCGTGTGCGCCGCCTGTCCGGCCAGCCGCTGACCGGAGACGGGCAGCTTGTTGACGCCTTGCGCGCCAGCCTGCCCTATGCGCTGACTGGCGCACAGGACAGGGCGCTTGCCGAAATCCATGCCGATCTGGCCAGACCTGAGCGCATGCTGCGCCTGCTGCAAGGCGATGTCGGCTCAGGAAAAACCGTTGTGGCGCTGCTGGCCATGGCACGTGCGGTGGAGGCTGGCGGACAGGCCGCCTTGATGGCGCCGACCGAAATTCTGGCCCGCCAGCATTTTTCCACTATCGCACCATTGGCAGAACGTGCAGGGCTTAAAATTGCAGTACTGACGGGGCGCGAAAAAGGCCGTGAGCGCAAGCAGGTTCTGGAAGGTCTGGACGATGGCTCGATCCATATCGTCATCGGCACCCATGCATTGTTTCAGGAAAGCGTGGTTTTTCATCGGCTGGTATTGGCTGTGGTCGATGAACAGCATCGGTTTGGCGTGCATCAGCGGCTGGCCATGACCGCCAAGGGCGATGCGCCCGACATGCTGGTGATGACTGCAACGCCCATTCCGCGCACGCTGGTTTTGACCGCATTTGGCGATATGGATGTTTCGCGGCTCACCGAAAAGCCAGCCGGTCGCCAGCCGATCCGCACAGTCACGCTGCCGCTGGAGCGCTTGTCTGAACTGGTCGGGCGCATTCGCGATGCGGTGGCGCAGGGGCAGAAAATCTACTGGATCTGCCCGCTTGTCGAGGAATCGGAAGAGGTGAAGCTAATGGCCGCCGAAGACCGCTTTGCCTCTCTTCAGCCCGTCTTTGGCGACCAGATCGGCCTTGTTCATGGCCGCATGAAGGGGTCAGAAAAAGACGAGGCCATGCGCGCCTTCAAGGAAGGGAAAACCCGGGTTTTAATCGCCACTACAGTCATTGAGGTGGGTGTGGATGTGCCTGACGCCACCATCATCGTCATCGAACATGCCGAGCGTTTCGGCCTTGCCCAGCTTCATCAATTGCGCGGACGGGTCGGGCGCGGCTCCAAACCCTCCTCCTGCGTCCTGCTTTACAAGGAGCCATTGGGCGAGACGGCCAAACGCAGACTTGCGGTGATGCGTGAAACCGAAGACGGTTTTGTCATTGCCGAAGAGGATCTGAAATTGCGCGGCGAAGGCGAATTGCTGGGCACGCGCCAATCCGGCACGCCGGGTTTTCAGATCGCCCGCATCGATACCCATGCCGATTTGCTTGAAACCGCACGTGACGATGCCAGGCTGATATTGGCGACCGACCCGGACTTGCAAACGCCGCGCGGCAAGGCGCTGCGGCTTTTGCTTTATCTGTTTGGCAAGGATGACGCGGTGCGCCTGCTGCGTGCCGGTTGATATTTTTCTTGTGCGTCCTGGATCCTTAACCTTGACGGCTATTCCACCGTTACTGATTTGGCCAGATTGCGCGGCTGGTCAACATCCGTGCCCATGAAAACAGCCGTATAATAGGCCAGAAGCTGGATCGGCAGTGCATAGACAATGGGCGAGATGATCTCCGGCACATCCGGCAAGACAATGGTGTCCATTGTCTCCACCGTGGCATTGGCCGCCCCCTTCTCATCGGTAATCAGGATGATCTTGCCCCCACGGGCTGCAACTTCCTGCATATTGGAGACGGTTTTTTCAAAAATCCGGTCGTAAGGCGCAATCACCACCACCGGCATTTTTTCATCGATCAGCGCAATCGGCCCATGTTTCAATTCGCCCGCCGCATAGCCTTCGGCGTGAATATAGGAAATTTCCTTGAGCTTGAGCGCCCCTTCCATGGCCAGCGGGAAATTGGTGTCACGGCCCAGATAAAGCACATTTTTGTAATAGGAAAGTTCACGCGCCAGCTTCTCGATCTGGCGCTCTATCCTTTGCAAGGTCTGGTTGGCAAAGCGCGGCGTTTCAGACAATTGGCGCACCAGCGCCTTTTCTTCTTCCGGCGAAACTTTTCCACGCTCGACAGCCGCCCGCACAGCAAGCGAAGCCAGAACCGAAAGCTGGCAGGTAAAAGCCTTGGTGGAAGCAACGCCAATCTCAGGGCCAGCCAAAGTCGGCAGCACCACATCCGATTCACGCGCAATGGTTGATTCACGCACATTGACCACCGCGCCAATGGTCATGCCAGCCTCGCGGCAATAGCGCAAAGAGGCCAGCGTATCAGCCGTTTCGCCCGATTGGGAAATGAACAGGGCCACATCGCGCGCTGAAAGCGGCATTTCACGATAGCGAAATTCCGACGCAATATCGATGTCCACCGGCAGGCGCGCATAACGCTCAAACCAGTATTTGCCGATCAGTCCGGCAAGATAGGCCGTCCCACAGGCGGAAATCGCCAGCCGGTCGATGGCGTTAAAATCAAAGGGCAGATCCAGCTTGCGGGTCACGCCATTGGCAAAATCCAGATAATGGGCCAGCGTATGCGAAATCACCTCCGGCTGTTCATGAATTTCCTTTTCCATGAAGTGTCGGCGATTGCCCTTGTCAACCAGATAGGCCGCACCTTGCGATTGCTGGCGACGGCGCTCAACCGCATTGCCATCGGCATCAAAGATTGCGGCGCTGTCGCGGCGCACAACCACCCAGTCACCATCTTCCAGATAGGTGATTGAATTGGTGAAAGGCGCCAGCGCAATGGCGTCAGAGCCAAGAAACATTTCGCCCTCGCCATGGCCAATCGCTAGGGGCGGGCCATTGCGGGCCCCAATCACCAGATTGTCATCGCCTCTGAACATGATGGCCAGCGCAAAAGCCCCCTGAAGGCGCTTCAGTGTCCTGTGGGCGGCCTCAACCGGGGCTGAACCCCGTTTCAATTCCCGCTCGATCAGATGGGCAATGACTTCGGTGTCGGTCTGGGAGATGAAAAGATAGCCATCGGCAATCAGTTCATCACGCAATTCGGCAAAATTTTCGATAATGCCATTGTGAACAACGGCCACATCGCCTGAAAAATGCGGGTGGGCATTGGTTTCATTGGGCACACCATGGGTTGCCCAGCGTGTATGACCAATGCCGATTGCACCCGGCAACGGCTCATCCTTCAGGCGGTTTTCCAGATTGACCAGCTTGCCTTGCGCGCGCCTGCGGCCCAGTTCGCCCGCATGAATGGTGGCAACACCTGCCGAATCATAGCCGCGATATTCAAGACGCTTGAGCGCATCAACAATAAGGGGCGCAACCTGCGTCTTGCCCACGACTGCCACTATACCGCACATATCTGTTTGACCCTCAATCCTGAATAAACCCGCCACTGTCCAGACAGGACCCGGCCAATGAAAAAATCAAATTTCGTTCTGGCGTCTGTTTTTCTGACCACCGATTACTTCTTTGCCGCATCCGCACGTCTGGCGCGCAAAGCACGGGCTTTTTCCGGAAAAGTTTTCTGACGCGCCCGCCCAAAAGCCAGCGCATCATCGGGCACATTTTCCGTAATGATCGAGCCTGATGCAACATAAGCACCATTGCCGATAGAAACAGGGGCAACCAGCGAAGAATTCGAGCCGATGAAAGCGCCCTTGCCAATCTCGGTGATGAATTTGGAATAGCCATCATAGTTGCAGGTGATGGTGCCTGCCCCAATATTGGCGCCGGCCCCGATATGCGCGTCGCCAATATAGGTCAGATGGTTGACCTTGGCGCCCTCCTCCACAACGGCCTTCTTGACCTCACAGAAATTGCCGACCCTGGCACGTTCTTTCAAGTCTGTTCCGGGGCGCAGCCGTGCAAAAGGCCCAACCTGCGCACCAGCGGCCAGTCTTGCCCCTTCCAGATGGCTGAAGGCGCGAATAATGGCCCCGGATGCCACCTGCACATTCGGCCCGAACCAGACATTGGGTTCAATCAGCACATCGGCCCCGATCAGGGTATCATGCGCAAAAAACACGGTTTCGGGCGCAATCAGCGTCACGCCAGCCATCATGACCTCATGGCGGCGGCGCTTTTGCCAGATATTTTCCGCCTGCGCCAGTTCAGCACGGTTGTTGATGCCCAGCGCATTTTCAAAACTGGCCTCGATGGCGACAACATCAAGCCCTGTCTTGCCAGCAATCTCGACAATATCGGTCAGATAATATTCGCCCTTGGCATTGGCATTGCCCACAGCGCCTAAAAGATCCAGCGCATAGCGGCCTGAAATTGCCATCAACCCGCTATTGCAGAAGGTGATGCGGCGCTCCTCCTCGCTGGCGTCCTTCTCCTCACGAATGGCGGTCAAGCGGCCATTTTCTTCAATCAAACGCCCATAACCGGAAGGAGTATCGGTGTAAAAACCAAGCACGACCACTGCCGCCCCTTGCGCCAGACGCTGGCGCGCCCTGACAAGGGCGTCGGCATCGATCAGGGGCGTGTCGCCAAACATCACCAGCACATCATCATGGCCACGCTCTAGTGCAGCGCGCGCGGCAAGAACGGCATGGGCCGTACCTAGGCGCTCCTTTTGCTCAAAAATCTCTGCTTCCGGCGCAAAATCTTCCGCAGCAAGGCGCAGCTTTTCAGCGCCATGGCCAACAACCAGCGCCAGATCACCCGCGCCAGCCCCTTGTGCAGCCTTTGCCACATGCGCAACCAGGGGCAGCCCGGCAATTTTATGAAGCACCTTTGGCAGCGCGCTTTTCATGCGCGTACCCTCGCCCGCGGCAAGAATGATCGAAAGACAGGTTCGCTGGCTCATCAGGTAAAAACCACGTTCTTGTTGTAACGGATGGAGCTATTTAGCATTGCCTTGCTGATGAACCAATGCGGTTAAATTCCGGTGAGGATATAAAAACTATCCCAATCGGCCCAGAACGGGGAAGGTTTCCAAAAGCCAGAATGCCACGGTCTGCACGCCGCCGGTCAGGAAAAAGACGCCCGCAATCACAAGAAGGCCACCAATCACCTTCTCAACCCGGCCCAGATGCACCCGAAACCGGCCCAAAAATCGCATGAAGGCGCCTGAAAACAGGGCGGCAATCAAAAAAGGGATGCCAAGCCCGAGTGAATAGGCTGCCAGAAGCAAGGCCCCTTCGCCAATCGTTTCACGCCCACCGGCAAGGGTCAAAATAGGCCCCAGAACCGGCCCGATGCACGGTGTCCAGCCAAAGGCGAAAGCCAGCCCCATCACATAGGCGGCGATAGCGCTTGCCGGTTTGCCCTCCCCCTGGAACCTGGCCTCACGTGACAAAAGCGGGATACGGATCAGCCCAAGGAAATTCAGGCCCATAATGATGATCAGGATGCCTGCGCCAAAAGCCAGTTGCTCCTGCCACACCCGCAACAGACGGCCAATCGTCGAGGCCCCGGCCCCCAGCGCGATGAAAACGGTAGAAAAGCCAAGCACAAAGGCAAGCGAAGCAATGATGAGGGGGGTACGCGCACCGGCCTTTGCAGCCACGGTCGCATCCCCACGAAAATCATCGACCGAAACCCCTGCCATATAGCACAGATAGGGCGGCACCAGCGGCAGAACGCAAGGCGACAGAAACGACAAGGCTCCGGCCACGACTGCACTTGCATACCCTATGTCGAGTTCCATCACTGCTTTCCTGCGATTTTGGCCGGACGAATAGCCGGAACAAAGCAGTTTATATACAGCTTGATAAGCCGGGTGCGACCCAATCTCGCATCCGGCCCACCCTGCCCACAGAAAAGCAATCTGCTTTTTGCCCTACGCAGTATCGATACGCTGGGTCTGATCTACATTGATAGGCCGTTCGCCCCGGATAATGTCACCCGCCTCCAGATAAGCCATTTCGATGAGATAGGTCAGCATGTCACAGCGCTCGGCTTCTGCCATGGTGCGCAGCTGACCCAGCATCGCTTGCAGATAATCAAGTGTTTCAGTTCGGCGTCTGCTATATATATAGCTCATTACAAGTCATGCTCCCCCGGCGAGGCAAACTGCACTCGCCAGTTCTGAACAACCAGCCCGCCCTCAGGCTGTTACTTCATTTACCGACTATGCCACACATATACTAAAGCGAGCAATTAAAATTCATAGCCCCCTTGTGGTTGCAGTCGGTTTCAACCAGCTTTAAGGGCCTGCCTCTTGACCGAACGCGAAAGCACGGCCATTTGACGGGGGAAGAGTTTTTTATTGCAGGTTGGGCGGCTACTTTACGCTTGCAACCCAGAATGTACGGTAAATATGGACGTAGTTGTCGTTGAATCGCCGGCCAAAGCGAAAACAATCAATGAATATCTGGGACGTAACTATAAGGTTCTGGCTTCCTTTGGTCACGTCCGCGATCTTCCGGCCAAGGATGGCTCAGTGCGCCCCGACGAGGATTTTTCCATGTCGTGGACGGTCGACAGCGCATCTTCCAAACGTCTTTCTGACATTGCCAAGGCGCTCAAGGAGGCCGACCGACTGATTCTCGCCACTGACCCCGACCGCGAGGGAGAGGCGATTTCCTGGCATGTGCTGGAGGTTTTGCGCGCCAAAAAACTGCTCAAGGACAAGCCTGTCAGCCGGGTGGTGTTTAATGCCATCACCAAGAAATCGGTGCTCGATGCAATGGCCGAGCCTCGTGAAATCGATGTGCCGCTGGTCGATGCCTATCTGGCGCGCCGCGCTCTCGACTATCTTGTCGGCTTTACGCTATCACCGGTTCTGTGGCGCAAGCTGCCCGGTGCGCGCTCTGCCGGCCGGGTGCAATCGGTTGCGCTGCGTCTGGTTTGCGACCGCGAAGCCGAAATCGAGCGTTTTGTGCGCGAGGAATACTGGAACATTGCCGCCATTCTCGACACACCGCGCAAGGAAAGCTTTGAGGCTAGGCTGACTGCCTATGAAGGCAAAAGGCTGCAAAAGCTCGACATCAAGAACAAGGAACAGGCCGACAGCATCAAGAAAATGCTGGAAGGCGCCAGTTTTCATGCGCTTTCTGTCGAAGCCAAACCGACAAAACGCAACCCTGCCCCCCCCTTTACCACCTCGACCTTGCAGCAGGCGGCCTCGTCACGGCTTGGTTTTTCGGCCAGCCGCACCATGCAGGTGGCGCAGCGCCTTTATGAAGGCATGAATGTTGGCGGCGAAACAGCCGGCCTCATCACCTATATGCGCACCGATGGCGTACAGATGGCGCCAGAAGCCATTTCAGCAGCGCGCGCGGCCATTGGCAAGGAATTTGGTGACAAATACCTGCCTGAAAAGCCGCGTTTTTACACAACCAAAGCCAAGAATGCGCAAGAGGCGCACGAGGCCATTCGGCCCACCGATTTTTTCCGCACCCCGGCCTCGGTGCGGCAATATCTGGATGCCGATCAGGCGCGCCTTTATGAGCTGATCTGGAAACGCGCCATTTCCAGCCAGATGAATCCGGCTGAAATCGAGCGCACCACGGTGGAGATCGAAGCCAGAAATGGCACACAAAATGCCAATTTGCGCGCCGTCGGTTCCGTCATTCGCTTTGATGGTTTCATTGCCGCCTATATGGATCATCAAGAAGAAAGCGCAGGCGACGAAGATAACCGTCGCCTGCCGGAAATCCTCTCCGGTGAAGAACTGGCGCGCCAGACAATCAACGCCACCCAGCACACAACCGAGCCACCCCCGCGCTATTCGGAAGCAGCGCTGATCAAGAAAATGGAAGAACTGGGCATTGGTCGCCCTTCCACCTATGCGGCAACGCTGAAAACGCTGGAAGATCGCGACTATGTCACCATCGACAAGCGCCGCCTGACTCCGCAATCCAAGGGCCGCATCGTCATTGCCTTTCTGGAAAGCTTTTTTGACAAATATGTCGAATATGACTTTACCGCCTCGCTGGAAGGAAAGCTTGACGAGATTTCCGACGGCAAGCTCAACTGGAAAGACGTGCTGCGCGATTTCTGGACCGATTTTTCGGCTTCGGTCGATGACATCAAGGAATTGCGGGTTTCAGACGTTATTGATGCGCTCAATGACGATCTGGCACCCCTATTGTTTCCCGAGCGCGAAGATGGCTCTGACCCACGCATCTGCCCGCGCTGCGGCACCGGCAACCTGTCCCTGAAACTTGGCCGCTATGGCGCTTTTGTCGGCTGCTCGAACTATCCCGAATGTGGCTTTACCCGCCAGTTCGGTGAAGGTGGCGAGGGCGACGCAGACGCTGGCAGCACAGATAATGGCAACAAGGTGTTGGGCCACGACCCCGACAGCGAGGAAGAAATTACCCTGCGCACCGGTCGTTTCGGGCCCTATGTCCAGCGCGGCGAGGGCAAGGAAGCAAAACGTTCCAGCCTGCCCAGGGGCTGGACCCCCGGCTCGATTGATCTGGAAAAGGCGCTGGCGCTGTTGTCGCTTCCCCGCGATGTCGGCAGCCATCCCGAATCAGGCAAGATGATTACGGCAGGCCTTGGCCGCTATGGCCCCTTTGTGTTGCATGAGGGAACCTATGCCAATGTCGAATCCATCGAGGATGTGTTCACCATCGGGCTTAATCGGGCCGTCACGGTTCTGGCTGAAAAGCAGGCCAAGGGTCGCGGTGGGCGTGGCGCCACAGTTGCAGCACTGAAAGAGCTTGGCGACCACCCCGATGGCGGTGGCAAAATCATCGTTCGCGACGGCCGCTATGGCCCTTACGTCAATTTCGGCAAGATCAATGCAACCTTGCCCAAGGGCAAAGACCCTCAATCGGTAACTTTAGATGAGGCACTTGTTCTGATTGTGGAAAAGGAAGCCAAGGGCGGCGCCAAAAAGACGACACGCAAGGCCCCTGCCAAAAAGACAGCCACGGCAAAGAAAACACCCAAGAAAACGGCAGTGAAGAAAACTGCCGCAAAGAAGGAATAGGCTTTTGGCGCGCAGGATCTCCGGACGCAGCCACGGCGATCCGCGCACGGGCGATACACGGCGTGGAACGCAGGATCAATATCGCCCCTCACGCGATGAGGTCCTGCGCTATATCACCGAAAATCCCGATCATTCGGGCAAGCGTGAAATTGCCAAGGCCTTTGGCTTGCGTGGCCAGGACCGGATTTGGCTCAAAGACCTGCTGCGTGTCCTTCAGGATGAGGGTCTTTTGGAGAAAAAGCGCAAGCGGCTTTTACGCCCCGGAAATTTGCCGACCATTACAGTTCTCGACATATTCACCCGCGACGATGATGGCGGCTTGCTGGCGCGCCCGGCCGAGCAGGACGACGACGCCCCTGCCCCTGTTGTTTTCATCCGCCCTGCCCGCAATGGCCCGGCCCCCGGCATCGGCGACAGGGTTCTGGCCAAGACTTTTGCCACCGGCAAGGATGAGGGGCCAGCCTATACGGCGCGGGTCATCAAGATATTTGAAAAGCGTACACAGGCAGCGCTTGGCATTTTCCGCACACTTGACGATGGCAGTTTCCGCATCGAACCGGTGGAGCGGCGACAACCCGAACTGATCGTCGACAAGGAATTTCGCAACGGCGCACAAAATGGCGATCTGGTCGAGGTCGAGCCTTCACGCACTCCGCGCTATGGCCTGCCCAAAGCCAGGGTGATTTCCGTTCTTGGCTCACCGCTCAATGAGAAGGCGATCTCGATGATCGCCATCCACGCCCATGATATTCCCTATATTTTCCCGCAGCAGGTGCTGACAGACACACAAGCCCTCAAGCCTGTAGAGGCGGGCAAGCGCGAGGATTGGCGCAATATCCTGCTGGTCACCATCGACCCCGCAGACGCCAAAGACCATGATGATGCGGTGTTTGCCGAACCAGACCCGGATGAGAAAAACCCCGGCGGTGTCATCGTAAGTGTCGCCATTGCCGATGTTGCAGCCTATGTGGGGCCGGGCTCGGCTCTGGATCGCGAGGCATTAAAGCGCGGCAATTCGGTCTATTTCCCCGACCGGGTGGTGCCGATGCTGCCAGAGCGCATTTCCAATGATCTGTGCTCGCTGCGTGAGGGTGAGGACCGGCCGGCAATAGCGGTTCGCATGACGTTTACGGCACAGGGGCGCAAATTGCGCCATTCCTTTCACCGGGTGATGATGAAGTCAGCAGCCAGACTTTCCTACGATCAGGCGCAGGCTGCCATTGACGGTTTTCCAGATGACAAGACCGCACCCTTGCTTGAAACGGTTTTGAAACCGCTATGGCAGGCCTATGGCGCGCTCAAGCGCGGACGCGACCAGCGCGAACCGCTGGAACTCGACCTGCCCGAGCGCAAGATCCTGCTAAAAAAAGATGGCATGGTCGATCGCGTGATTGTGCCGGATCGTCTCGATGCGCACAGGCTGATCGAAGAATTCATGATTCAGGCCAATGTGGCCGCTGCCGAGACGCTGGAGGGCAAGAAGCAACCGCTTATTTATCGGACGCATGATGGCCCAACCCTTGCCAAGCAAGAGATATTGCGTGAATTTTTGCAAAGCATCGGGCTTTCACTGGCGCGTGGCGCACAGATGCGCCCCTCCCAGTTCAACGGCATATTGGCGCGTGTGCGCGGCACCGACGAGGATGCGCTGGTCAATGAAGTGGTTTTGCGCACCCAAAGCCAGGCCCAATATACCCCCGACAATATTGGCCATTTTGGCCTCAACCTGAAACGCTATGCGCATTTCACCTCGCCGATCCGCCGCTATGCCGATCTGATCATCCATCGGGCGCTGATTGCAGCGCTCGGCCTTGGGCAAGGTGGCCTGACCGGTGATGAAGAAGCACAGCTTGCCGAAACCGCACTATTAATTTCCGAAGCAGAGCGGCGCGCCATGGCGGCAGAGCGCGAAACGGTTGACCGGCTCATTGCCATACATCTGGCTGATCGTGTGAATGAAGATTTTCAGGCGCGGATTTCAGGCGTCACCAAGGCTGGACTTTTTGTCCAGTTGCCACAATTTGGCGCCGATGGTTTTATTCCGGTATCGTCCCTGGGAGGGGACTATTATCTGTTTGATGAAACGGCGCGCTCGCTGTTTGGAGAACGAAGTGGAAAAGGCTATCAGCTTGCAGACCATGTCGAGGTCCGCCTGCTTGAGGTAGCCCCCATGGCCGGAGCGATGCGCTTTGAAATGTTGAGCGAGCCAAAGCCGCTTCCCGGCTCCACCCGTTCATACCATAAAGGCCGCAGCCGCGCCGCAAAGAATCGACCGCATCCGCGCGGCAGGAGACGATGACATGAGCACTGAACAGCAGGTTTTTGGTGGCGCTGCGCAAAAAACCTCAAGGCCGGAAAGACCTGTGGGTGAAGCCATGAAGCGCGGACTTCTGGGCCGCTGCCCCAATTGCAATGAAGGCAAGCTTTTTCGCGCCTTCGTCAAATCCGTCGACAAATGTTCGGTATGCGATGAAGAGATCAATCATCACCGCGCCGACGATCTGCCTGCCTATCTTGATATTGTCGTGGTCGGCCATATCGTCGTTGCCGGTTTCATGATGATCGAAATGAATTATTTCTGGCCGATGTGGCTGCATATCACCGTCTGGATACCGCTGACCCTTATTCTTGCCCTGGTCCTGCTTCAGCCGATCAAGGGAGCCGTCATTGGCCTGCAATGGGCGCTCTACATGCACGGTTTCGGCGACAAGGCGGATGAACCGGAGGCTTTTTTAGAGCCATAGGCCCGCCCGGCCATGTTTAAGGCAGGTGCAGATCAGGCACACAGCGCCCCGGTGACACCAACAGCGCCATCTTTACAGCCATGTGATGCTGCGACCCTCATTCTGGTGGATCGGCAGGGCAAGGATTTCAAGGTTTTAATGGGGCGGCGCCATTCAGGCCATGTGTTCATGCCCGGAAAATTTGTTTTCCCTGGCGGTCGCACCGATCCCGGTGACGGGCATGTGCCCGTCGCAAAAGGGCTGCATCCTTACGAAGAAGCCAAGCTGTCAGCGCATGTGACCCGCACCACGCCTGCCCGCGCCATTGCCCTTTCGGCCATTCGTGAAACTTATGAAGAAGCCGGTTTTTTGGTCGGTAACAAGGGGGCTTTCTCCTTCACCCGGCCAGACTGGCAAGGCTTTGCCGAACATGGCGTTATCCCATCACTGCATAATTTGCGCTTTGTGGCGCGCGCCATCACGCCACCGGGCTGGGCTCGCCGGTTCGATACAAGGTTTTTTGCCGGTTTTCGCGACAGCATAGCTGTCGAACTGCCACAAGGCGGCCCCAGCAATGAGCTGGAAGACCTGCTATGGCTAACATTTGATCAGGCATTACAGCTCGACCTTGCCATGATTACCCGCACCATTTTGAAAGATATTCAGATGCGGCTTGCCTGCGACCCTGATCTTGCACCCGGCGGGCCGGTGCCGTTCTATCAATCGCTTAACAATTGCACTATTCGCACTCTTTTATGATCGGGATGCATATAATCGGGATGCAGGGTGCTTTTATTGAAATTCTTGTCAGGAAATGTTTGTAAAGTGACCTTCATCTCCCGGGCCTCGGCATCATGAGCCAGCACGCTGAAATTCATGCCGCAGAAAAGATACAGATATTGTCAATGGCGGCAGCCATTGCAGCCATCAGCGTGGTCGGCATCGCCATCGGTCTTGGAATGCCGCTGCTGTCTGTCATTTTGGAAACGCGCGGTCATTCAGCCACAATGATCGGCCTGAATACGGCCACTGCAGGCCTTGCCTCCATTGCAGCCGCCCCGATGGCGACACCGCTTGCCGTGCGCTTTGGTGTGGTTCGCACCATGCTGGCCATGAACCTGATTGGCGCACTCGCCTTTGTCGGCTTTTATTTTGCACCGGCTTTCTGGATGTGGTTTCCACTGCGTGTTGCGCTGCATATTGCGCTGACCGTGCTGTTTATCCTGTCGGAATTCTGGATCAGCACATCGGCTCCGCCACAGCGGCGCGGGCTGGTTCTTGGCATCTACGCCACGGTTTTATCACTTGGCTTTGCCGCCGGTCCCTGGCTGTTTTCCAAATTTGGCAGCGCCGGATTTCTGCCCTTTGGTGCAACTGTCGCCCTGGTTGTGATTGCCGCCATTCCCATTATGGCAGCCCGTCAGGAAAGTCCGAAAATCCACATGAGCAGCACAAGCAAAAGCGGGTTCTTGCGTTATATCTGGCTGGTCCCGACTGCAACTGCCGCCGTTCTGGTCTTTGGCGCGGTCGAGACCGGTGGCTTTGCGCTGTTTCCGGTCTATGGCAACAGAATAGGCTATTCGGAAGCCGATGCCGCCCTTCTTCTGACCATGATCGGCCTTGGCAATGTCATGATGCAAATTCCCATCGGCATGATCAGCGACAGGGTTTCCGACCGTCGCTATCTGCTGTTGCTTTGCGCCAGTGTCGGGCTGATGGGAACCGCCTTCATGCCGCTGTTTGCCCAGAACTGGCATTTGATGGCCGCTCTGCTGTTTTTGTGGGGCGGCGTGGTGGCAGCCCTTTATACGGTAGGTCTTGCCCATCTTGGCTCCCAGCTTTCAGGCCATGAACTGGCATCGGCCAATGCCGCTTTTGTCTTGTGCTATGGCATTGGCATGGTGCTTGGCCCCCAGGCCATCGGCATTGGCATGGATCTGTTTGGCCCGCTCGGTTTTGGCTGGTCACTGGCCATGTTCTTTGGCGCCTATATGCTGCTGGCCATTGGCCGCTTGCTGTTCAAAGGGCGAAAGGGATGAAAACCTGGCTGTAAAGGGGTTGTGTTTTAGCGTCTTTGCTATATAGACCCCTCAATCTGCCGGTCCCGATTGGGGGCTGAACGGAGGGCCGTGGAATTTTTTTAAAAATTTCCGCGACAGGAAGCCTGAAGCGCTTTTGCCTCCCGTGTCTCCGCTCTCGACCGTCTCGTCTGTTGCGCCTTTCTTCTCCGCTTTCCTTAATCGGGCTTTTAGCGGATCAGGAGAAGTTGCAGAGGCTTTAGCCGTCGGGAACCGGTCAGAGAAACGAAGAAAGGCAAGACAATGGCTCTTTACGAACATGTGTTTCTTGCCCGGCAGGATCTGTCACAGCAGCAGGTCGATGAGCTCGTTGAACGTTTCAAGGGCATCATCACCGAAGGCAGTGGATCGGTTGGCCGGGTCGAGAACTGGGGACTGAAATCCCTGACCTACCGCATCAACAAGAATCGCAAGGCTTATTACACGCTCATGGACCTTGACTGCCCCCCGGCGGCGCTCAAGGAAATGGAACGTCAGATGGGCCTGTCGGAAGACATTCTGCGCTTCATGACCATCAAGGTCGAGAAGCATGAAGAAGGTGCTTCCGCCATGATGCAGAAGCGCGAAGAGCGCGCCGAGCGCGGCAATTTCGGTGACCGTCCCCGTTTCGGTGACCGCGATCGTGGCCCGCGTCGTCCGCGCGAAAGCGAAGGAGAATAAGCAATGGTCGACATCAACCAGATCCCGACCCGGCGCCCTTTCCATCGTCGCCGCAAGACCTGCCCGTTCTCCGGCGCCAATGCTCCGAAGATCGACTACAAGGATGTGCGTCTGCTGCAGCGCTATATTTCCGAGCGCGGCAAGATCGTTCCTTCGCGTATCACCGCCGTCAGCCAGAAGAAGCAGCGTGAGCTTGCCAAGGCAATCAAGCGCGCCCGTTTCCTCGGCCTGCTGCCTTATCTGGTGCGCTAAAGCATGATCCTGGAAAAGTTGTAGACTTTTCAGACAAGATCATGCGGCTCAAACAAGAGCTTGGAGCATGATCCTGGAAAAGTTGCAGGTTTTTCAGATAAGATCATGCGGCTAAGACAAGAATTCAGAGCGGGTGATTTTGTCATCCGCTCTGCCCAATCGTGACGGGCACGGTTGTGGTTTTTTAAAAAAAACCCGGGTTGGGTCCATTTTGGTCCCTAACTGCCCAGGACGGGCAGGACAGCAAACAAGGCACATAAAACGCCACCCGCTTTCCTGACTGTCCCTTTGCCACAATGGCTGACCTGCCACTCCAAGGTCATGAAAAAGGACAAGAACATGGAAGTCATTCTTCTCGAACGCATCGCACGCCTTGGCCAGATGGGCGACACTGTCCGCGTCAAGGATGGTTTTGCCCGCAATTTCCTGCTGCCCGCAGGCAAGGCCTTGCGCGCCAATGAAGCCAACAAGCTCAAATTTGAAAGCCAGCGCGCCCAGCTTGAGGCCCGCAATCTGGAGCGCAAGTCGGAAGCCCAAGCTGTTGCTGAAAAGCTTGACGGCACCACCTTCATCGTCGTGCGCTCGGCTGGTGAAACCGGCCAGCTTTATGGTTCGGTCTCGACCCGTGACATTGCCGACATCCTGACCGAAGAAGGTTTTAACCTTTCCCGCAATCAGGTTGAACTCAACCACCCGATCAAGACCATCGGCCTGACCAACATCGCCATTGCGCTCCACCCGGAAGTGGAAGTCACGATCACGCTCAATATTGCCCGTTCAACCGATGAAGCTGAACGTCAGCAACGCGGCGAGACGCTGACGACTGCCGAAGCCATTTATGGCGATGACATCAATGAAAACGCCCGCCCTGACAATTTCTTCGATCCGAATGAAGAGGGTGAGGAAGAGGCATAATTTTACCTCCTCTGCCCAAGCATTTTGTGAGTACAGATAGAATCATCTGACGTCGCAACAATGCGGCAAGAAAAAGAAGCTGGAGCAGCGGAAGCTGCGTTCGTCAGAACGCCCGCTGCTCAAGCATTTTGCACTTAGACGATCTATCTGCACTGACAAAACGCTCTCAAAAATCAGAACCCGGGCCAAGGCCCGGGTTTTTTATGTTAAAATGGAACTTTTCAAACCGTTCAGATTTCTGCAAGATTAGAGAATTTCCTGTTTATCGGGAAATAGCCAAAATGCTTTAAGCTCTTGTTTTAGCCGCATTTGTGCGACGCCGGATGATCCAGCTTTTGCGCACACAATGCTCCGGCCCTTATCCGGACCTGTGCAGGCACGAGGTTGATGATGAATATGTTACTGCAACATCTGATCGAAAAAATTATTCATACCGGCAATCTTACGGTGACAGGGCCGAAAGGCGCCACCCGCACTTTCGGCGACGGCAGCGGCGACAAAACCCATATTGTTATTCACACCAGCCGCGCGGAACGCGCCATTGCCCTGCACCCTTCACTGGCTATTCCCGAAGCCTTCATGGAACAGGAACTCGACTTTGTTGAAGGCGATGTGTTAAGTTTTCTGCATCTGGCCTATCAAAACATGGGCATTAGCTGGACCGATTCAAACTGGGGCAAGCTGCTCAACACCGCCCGCCTTGCCTTCAGACCCTTGCAGCAACTCAACACACATCGACGCTCAAAGAAGAACGTCGAGCATCACTATGACCTGTCTGGCGAATTGTACAAACTCTTCCTCGACGAGGACATGCAATATTCCTGCGCCTATTTCGAGCGCCCCGACATGGGGCTGGATGAAGCCCAGCTTGCCAAGAAGCGGCACATCGCGGCCAAGATGAATATCAGGCCCGGCCAGAATGTGCTCGATATTGGCTGTGGCTGGGGCGGCATGGCCCTTTATATTGCCCGGGCTTTTGAGGTTCACGTGCTGGGCGTGACCCTTTCCAGTGAACAGCATCAGCTTGCAAGCGAACGCGCCCAGGCAGAGGGGCTGGAACACAATGTCCACTTTGAAATCCGCGACTATCGCGACCTGTCAGAGCGCTTTGACCGCATTGTTTCGGTTGGCATGTTTGAGCATGTCGGCGTCACCCAATATCAGACTTTTTTCGACAAATGCGCCACGCTTTTGAAACCTGACGGGGTGATGCTGATGCACACAATTGGCCGCACAGCACCGCCCACCACCACCAATGCCTTCATCCGCAAGCATATTTTCCCCGGCGGTTATATTCCGGCCCTTTCAGAAATCATGCCCGCAATTGAAAAAGCCGGACTTGCCATCACCGATATCGAAATCCTGCGGCTGCATTACGCCGAAACGCTGAAACACTGGCGTGAACGCTTTCTGGCCAATCGCGACAAGGTCAAGGAAATCTATGATGAACGCTTCTGCCGCATGTGGGAATTTTACCTGTCAGGCTCGGAAGCCTCATTTCGCTGGCAGGATCTGGTGAATTTTCAAATACAGCTGACCCACAAGAACGACGCACTGCCAATCACCCGCGACTATATTTTTGAATGTGAGAAAAAACTGCAGGCCTCTGAAACTGCGCATGACCCAAAAAACCTGCAAGACCAGCCCGCGCCCATAAAAACATCCAAACCCCGACGCGGCAAAATTACCGGAAAATCATGACGCGCATTCTTGCAATCAGGCTTGCCAGCCCCGGACCATACGGGCTTTAAACCTCTCAGGGATCGGCAGGAAGCAAAAATGGTCTATCTGATTTACAGCGCAGCAGCCCTGGCTGAAATTGCCGGCTGCTTTGCCTTTTTTGCATGGTGGCGGCTTGGCAAATCAGCCCTGTGGCTGGTTCCGGGCCTGATGTCACTTATCCTGTTTGCCTGGCTGCTGGCGCAAGTGGACAGTGTTGCCGCAGGGCGCATCTATGCCGCCTATGGTGGCATTTATATTGTCGCCTCACTTGGCTGGCTGTGGTTTGCCGAAGGTCTGCGCCCCGATAAATGGGACCTTATGGGGGCTGCAATCTGTCTTGCCGGAGCATCCCTCATCCTGCTTGGGCCGCGTGGGGTTTAAAAAACTAAACCGATGCCTGAACCGGGACGATTTATTTTCTGAGTGAAGACAAACAATGTTCCTGATATGTTCAGCAAACATCATTGCGATTCGAGGCTGAATTTCAGGAGTCAATTCTGTTTGGCTAAAAAAGGCTCGCAACCATCATCCTCTTGTGGATGACATGAAGGGGCTGTGAATCATGGGTGCAGCGGGTACATTATAAGCGCAATACCTGCTCAAGATGCATGCGGTCTGCTAACCAAGGGTAGCGGAAATCCGAGGGAATCATGGCAGAGGCAGTACACAGGCTGGCAACGACAGAAACGCCGCTTTACCGCGAGGCGCCCAACAATATTGAGGCCGAGCAAGCGCTTCTGGGTGCATTGCTGGTCAATAATGACGCCTTTTACCGCGTTTCGGACTTCCTCAAGGCCAGTCATTTTTACGAGCCGCTGCATCGCAAGATTTTTGAAGTGGCTTCGGACCTCATCCGCATGGGCAAGATGGCCAATCCGGTCACCATGAAAACCTTTCTGCCTGCCGATGCCAAGGTGGGCGACATGACCGTGGGACAATATCTGGCCCGCCTTGCCGCAGAAGCTGTCACCGTCATCAATGCCGCCGATTATGGTCGCGCCATTTATGATCTGGCCACCCGCCGCTCCCTCATCACGGTTGGCGAGGATATGGTCAATGTCGCTTATGATGCACCCGTTGACATGTCACCATCAGCCCAGATTGAAGAGGCCGAGCGGCGGTTGTTCGAGTTGGCCGAGACGGGCCGCTACGATGGTGGGTTTGAAGATTTTTCAACCGCGCTGAAAACCGCCATCGACATGGCCAGTGCGGCCTATATGCGCGATGGCGGCCTGTCGGGCATTGCCACGGGCCTGCGCGATCTCGACAAGCGCATGGGCGGCCTGCAACAGTCTGACCTGATCGTGCTGGCTGGCCGTCCGGGCATGGGCAAGACCTCGCTTGTCACCAATATCGCTTTCAACATTGCCCACGCTTATGAGCCGGAACAACAGGCCGATGACACATTCAAGGCCAGAAATGGCGGTGTTATCGGCTTTTTCTCCCTTGAAATGTCGGCTGAACAGCTTGCAACCCGCATCATTTCCGAGCAGGCGGAAGTTCCCTCCTCAAAAATCCGGCGCGGCGATCTGACCGAAGCCGATTTCGACAAGCTCGTGCACTGCACCCAGACGCTGCAGCGCATTCCGCTGTTCATCGATTCCACTGGTGGCATTTCCATTGCCCAGCTTGCCGCACGCGCCCGTCGCCTCAAGCGCCAGCGCGGGCTTGATGTCATCATCATCGACTATATCCAGCTCATGCAGGGCTCTTCAGCCAAGGCCAGCCAGGGGCGTGTGCAGGAAATCACCGAAATCACCACCGGGCTGAAAGCGCTGGCAAAAGAACTGAACACACCCATCATCGCGCTGTCGCAGCTTTCACGTCAGGTTGAAAGCCGCGACGACAAGCGCCCGCAACTTTCCGACCTTCGCGAATCCGGCTCGATCGAGCAGGATGCCGACGTTGTGATTTTTGTGTATCGTGAAGAATATTACCTGAAAAATCAGGAGCCAAAGCCGGGTACGGACGACTATATCAAATGGGAAGGCATGATGAATGATGCACGCGGCAAGGCCGAAGTCATCATCGCCAAGCAGCGCCATGGCCCGACCGGCACCGTCCAACTCGGCTTTGAAGGGCAGTTCACCCGCTTTTACGATCTGGCCGAGGAAGGCCATTTGCCGGAAAGGTTTGAGTAAGCCCTTGTTGCACCTCCCCAGCCTGATCCTGTGCAGCCATGGCTAAGGCGCCTCGCACCCAGTTCATTTGCCAGAATTGCGGCGCAGCGCATCAGCGCTGGGCGGGAAAATGCGATTCCTGCGGTGAATGGAACACGCTGATTGAAGATGGCACGGCCAGCGGTATTGGCGCGGGCCCCGCCTCTTTGCGCAGTTCCCGCAAGGGCCGCGCCGTAGCGCTGACCTCGCTGGCTGGCGACATTGAAGATGCTCCGCGCATCATTTCCGGCATCAGCGAACTTGACCGCGCCACTGGCGGCGGCTTTGTGCGCGGCTCGGCCCTGCTGGTTGGCGGTGATCCGGGCATTGGCAAATCCACACTGCTGACACAGGCGGCCGCTGCCCTTGCCAGTCAGGGTCATCGCATCGTCTATGTCTCGGGCGAAGAGGCGGTGGCCCAGATCAGGCTGCGCGCCCAGCGGCTGGGGGTCGCCCATACACCGGTTGAACTGGCGGCTGAAACCAATGTCGAAGATATTTTGGCAACCATTGCCGATGGCAAACGGCCCGATCTGGTCATTCTCGATTCGATCCAGACCTTATGGACCGATCTTGCCGATTCTGCGCCGGGCACCGTCACACAGGTGCGCGCCTCCGCACAGGCGCTGATCCGCTATGCCAAATCCACAGGCGCGGCCATTGTTCTGGTTGGCCATGTCACCAAGGAAGGGCAGATTGCCGGGCCACGTGTGGTGGAACATATGGTCGATGGTGTGCTTTATTTTGAAGGCGAAGGCGGCCATCATTATCGAATTTTGCGCACCGTCAAAAACCGTTTTGGTCCCACCGACGAAATCGGCGTGTTTGAAATGTCGGACAAGGGCCTGCGCGAGGTCGACAATCCTTCAGAACTGTTTTTGGGCGAGCGCCATGCAAAGGCGCCCGGAGCCGCCGTCTTTGCCGGAATGGAAGGCACACGCCCCGTTCTGGTCGAAATTCAGGCGCTGGTTGCCCCCTCGCCGCTTGGCACCCCGCGGCGCGCGGTTGTCGGCTGGGACAATGCCCGGCTTTCCATGGTGCTGGCGGTATTGGAAGCCCATTGCGGTGTACGCTTTTCGCAGCATGATGTTTATCTCAATGTTGCCGGTGGCTACCGGATTTCCGAACCGGGTGCTGATCTTGCGGTTGCTGCTGCACTGGTTTCCTCTCTGACCGGCCTTGCCCTGCCCGCCGATTGCGTCTATTTCGGCGAAATCAGTCTTTCGGGAGCCATCAGGCCGGTTGCCCATGCACAGCAGCGCCTGAAGGAAGCCGAGAAGCTGGGCTTTTCAAAAGCGGCGCTGCCGCCAGCAGGAGCCAGAAACAGCGAGGACGCAGACAGTCCGGGCGAAAATTATTTTCGACCGTCTGAACTTGCCGATCTTGTGGCACGCATAGCCGGTACACGCCGCAGCCATGCACCGGACGACGGATGATAAAGCACATAAATTGGGGCAAAACAAACCATGCCTATAACACTGCTTGACGGAATTCTCATTGGCTTCACGCTGGTTTCAGCGATGCTGGCCATGGTGCGCGGCTTCTCACGCGAGGTTTTGTCAATCGCCTCCTGGGCTGCATCAGCGGCGGCTGCCTATTTCTTTTACAAGCCGGTCCTGCCCTTTGTGCAGCCTTATATCGACAATGAAAAACTGGCCATGGCAGCCGCAGCCGCTATCGTATTTCTGGTGGCGCTGGTGGTGGTGACCATCATCACCATGAAGATTGCAGATTTCATTATCGATTCCCGCATTGGCGCCCTCGACCGGACACTGGGCTTCCTTTACGGAGCCGCGCGCGGAATCCTGGTGGTTTCGGTTGGTCTTTTGTTTTTCAACTGGCTGGCCGGTGAGCGCAGCCCCGACTGGATTGCAGATGCCAAATCACGCCCGCTGCTGGAATCGGTGGGAGAAAAGCTGGAAAGCCTGCTGCCGGAAGACCCTGAAAACGCCATCTTGAAGCGGCTCCAGAATGAGCGTGAAGCACAAGGGGCCGCCCCTACGGACAGTGCCAACTGATCGGCCAGCGACCTAACGGACCAACTTCCACATTGCTCCGCAACTGCTGAGGCCCTATATAACCTTTTTAGAGCGCCACGGGCCTTGCAGGGCGCATAGAAGGCGCTCTAGAGCACTTTGAATGGGCATCACGATGATCTGAAAACCACCTCCGGTTTTTGATGTGATGCTTCAGGAGCTTGAATCTATGGCAAATGAACCCGGTGCGCTTATGGCTGAAGCCGACGACCATTTTCATGATGAATGTGGGGTGTTTGGCATATTCGGCCGGCAGGATGCGGCAGCCATCGTCACACTTGGCCTGCACGCCCTCCAGCATCGCGGACAGGAAGCTGCCGGCATTGTTTCTTTTGATGGCAAGCAATTTCATATCGAACGCCATGTCGGTCTGATCGGCGACACGTTTACCAAGCAAGATGTGCTGGACAGGCTCAAGGGCAGCCGCGCCATCGGCCATACGCGCTACCCCACCAGCGGCGGTGCGGGCCTGCGCAATATCCAGCCCTTTTTTGCTGAACTGGCGGATGGCGGCTTTGCAGTCGCCCATAATGGCAACCTCACCAACGCCATGACCGTGCAGCGGGTTTTGCAAAAGCAGGGTTCAATCTTTTCCTCGACCTCCGATACCGAGACCATCCTGCATCTGGTGGCCACCAGCAAGGAGCGCGATCTCAATTCACGCTTCATCGAAGCCATCCGCCAATTGGAAGGCGCATTTTCACTGGTGGCGCTGACCTCCAAGAAAATGATCGGCTGCCGCGACCCGCTGGGCATTCGCCCGCTGGTGCTGGGCGATCTCGACGGCGCATGGATTCTTGCCTCCGAAACCTGCGCACTCGACATTATTGGTGCGCGTTTTGTGCGTGACGTCAAACCGGGAGAAATGGTCGTCATCACCTCTTCCGGCGTTGAAAGCCTGTTTCCGTTCGAGCAACAGAAAAGCCGCTTCTGCATCTTTGAATATGTCTATTTTGCCCGCCCTGATTCCATTGTCGAGGGCCGCAACGTCTATGATATACGCAAGCGTATTGGCGTAGAGCTTGCCCGCGAAAATCTGGTCGAAGCAGATCTTGTCGTGCCGGTGCCTGATTCGGGCACACCGGCGGCCATCGGCTTCAGCCAGGAGGCGAACCTGCCCTTTGAACTGGGCATCATCCGCAACCATTATGTGGGCCGCACCTTCATTCAGCCCGGCGATTCCATCCGTCATATGGGCGTCAAGCTCAAGCACAACGCCAACCGCCAGATGATCGAGGGCAAGCGCGTCGTGCTGGTCGATGATTCCATTGTGCGCGGCACCACCAGCCAGAAGATCGTGCAGATGGTGCGCGATGCCGGCGCTAAAGAGGTTCATATGCGTATCGCCTCTCCGCCGACACGCTCATCCTGCTTTTATGGCGTGGATACGCCTGAAAAATCAAAGCTGCTGGCCTCGCGCATGTCGGTGGAAGAGATGGCGGATTTCATCCGTGTTGATTCGCTCAGCTTCCTGTCGATTGAAGGGCTTTATCGCGCCGTCGGCGAAGCAACCCGTAACTCTGAACAGCCGCAATTTTGCGATGCCTGTTTTACCGGCAACTATCCCACCCGCCTGACCGACTTTGAAGCTACCGATAATGTGCGCACACTTTCACTGCTGGCGGCAGGCGGCACCTGACATTTCTTGACTTATCGAAAGTTTTTTCATGACGCTCTCATCTGATCTGACCGGCCGCACAGCCGTGGTTACCGGCGCTTCGCGCGGCATTGGCTATCATATCGCCAAACACCTGGCAGCCAGCGGCGCCCATGTGATTGCTGTCGCCCGCACTGTTGGCGGACTTGAAGAGTTGGACGATGAGATCAGGGCCGAAAAAACACGCGGCGGCAAGGGCGAAGCAACACTGGTTCCGCTTGATCTGGCCGACATGGAAGGCATTGACCGTCTTGGCGGCGCCATTCATGAACGCTGGGGCAAACTCGACATCATGGTCGCCAATGCCGGTATTTTAGGAGTGATTTCGCCGATTGGTCATGTCGAGGCCAAGGTTTTTGAAAAAGTGATGACCATTAACGTCACCTCGACATGGCGTCTGATCCGTTCCCTCGACCCGCTTTTGCGCCAGTCCGATGCAGGCCGTGCGATTTTAATATCCTCAGGGGCAGCCCATTCAGCGCGCGCTTTCTGGGGGCCTTACGCCGCCTCCAAGGCAGCGCTGGAGGCCATGACCCGCTCATGGGCGGATGAGACACGCAACTATCCCTTGCGCATCAATGCCGTGGACCCCGGGGCAACCCGCACCGCCATGCGCGCCCTTGCCGTTCCCGGAGAAGACCCCGACACGCTGCCGCACCCTTCCGAGATTGCCGCCCGCATCACCGCTCTGGCCAGCCCGGAACTGACCCGCACCGGCGAAATTTATCAGGCCCGCCACGACCGCTGGGTTTCTTATCGGATGCCGGAATAGTTTTTTGACAACAGCTTGCCGTTCATAGAAGCATTTCCATCTGACTGCAAAATTGCTTATGTTAGCCGCATTTATACGACGTCAGACGATACCGTCTGACTGCAAAATGCTCTAACTTCCGGACCTGATCAGTCCCAATTTAAAAACATGGCGGGGGCACATGGTTTTCATTCTCGCGCTATTGGCTGCCATTGCATTGATCTGGTGCCTGAGCGCAATCACCGAGAAAATACGGCTGGGTCTCAGCCTCTCGCAAGCTCTTCTTTATGCACCCTTCAAACTGTTCTACCGCATTTGTGATTCACGCATTCAACTGGCCCGCAATGCGCAAGCACCGCTAATCTATGTGGTCACACATCAGTCACGCATCGATCCGGCCCTGATGCTGTCGCTGCTGCCTGACGATACGCTGCATATTCTGGACAGTGTTACCGCAAAATCCATCTGGATGGAGCCATGGCGGGAACTGGCGCGCACCATTGCCTTCAATGCCGAGCATGTTTTTGTCTCACGGCGTCTGGTGCGCGCGCTCAAAGGCAAAGGACGGCTGGCGGTCTATATTCCTGCCAATGTCGAGCCGGATTTGCGTTCATTCCGGCTCTACCGGGCGGTGATCCGCATCGCCATACAAGCCAATGCCCGTATTGTGCCGATCTTCATTGGCGGTGCACAAACGCTTCCCTTTCAGGCTTCCGGAAAAGCCCCGGCAACACGCCACTGGTTTCCCCGCCTGAAAATCTCGGTTCTGGAGCCGATGAATGCGGCTGAACTGCTGGCGCGCAATGGCAGCCCGGCCAACAGAAATGCCCATGCGCTGTTTGATCGCGTGGCTGAAGCCCGGCTGGCCGCCACAGATGAGGATCAAAGCCTGTTTCAGGCGGTCCGCAACGCCGCAGAAAATTTTGGTCCAGGCCGCATTGCTCTGGAAGACGCCACTGGCAGCAAGCTCAGCTATCGCAGATTGCTGACAGGGGCGCGTGTTCTTGGCCGCGATATTGCCGGGCGCACCCGACCCGGAGAATCGGTGGGCATCATGCTGCCCAACGCCAATGCCACGGTGCTGGCCCTGCTGGGTATTGCCTCGGCAGGCAGGGTTTCGGCACTGGTCAATTTTACCGCTGGCCCTGCCAATATCGAAGCGGCAATGAACACCGCAGTGGTGCGCATCATTGTCTCCTCACGCAGCTTTGTTGAAAAAGCCAGGCTTGAAGAGATCGTTCAGGCGCTGGAAGCTGTCGGCATGGAATTTTTGTGGCTGGAAGATTTTCGCGCCAGCGCCACATTGCGTGAAAAACTGTGTGCAGCGCTTTTATGGCGCTATCCTCTCATTCGGCAGGACGCACAAAAACCAGCCGTCATCCTGTTCACCTCAGGCTCGGAAGGCCTGCCCAAAGCCGCCATCCTGTCGCATCGCAATCTGATTGCCAACGCCATGCAGGCCGAAGCGCGCGTTACCATCAGCACCGATGATATTGCGCTTAATGTGCTGCCAATGTTTCATTCCTTTGGCCTGACTGCCGGAACGCTTTTGCCATTATTCAATGGGATCAGACTGTTTCTCTACCCCTCTCCGCTGCATTACAAGCTCATTGCGCAGCTTGCAGGGCGCATAAAACCAACCGTCATGTTCGGCACTGATACATTTCTTGCCCAATATGGCCGTGCGGCTTCTGACGGCGATTTTTCAAGCCTGCGCTTTGCCGTGGCCGGTGCCGAAGCTGTCAGGGATGAAACCCGCAAGCTCTGGCGCGAGCGTTTTGGAACAGCCATTATCGAAGGCTATGGCCTGACCGAGGCAGCCCCCGTGGTTGCGGTCAACACGGCCATTCATGGGCGCGAAGGCACCGTCGGCCGTCTTTTACCGGGCATGGCCATGCGTATTGAAAAGGTGGATGGTGTGGCCGAGGGCGGGCGGCTGTTTCTTGCCGGACCCAATGTCATGATGGGCTATATGACCGCTGAGCGACCGGGTGAATTGCAGCCGCTTGAGGAAGGCTGGCATGATACGGGCGACATTATCACAGTCGATAATGAAGGCTTCATCACCATTACCGGCCGGGCAGCGCGCTTTGCCAAAATTGCCGGTGAAATGGTGCCTTTGGGTATCCTTGAAGTTCTGGCGCAAGATTTGTGGCCGCAAGAGCGCCATGCCGTTATCTCCATACCAGACAGCAAACGCGGTGAGCGCATTATTTTAGTCACCACCGCATCCAAGGCCAATGTGGAAAGCCTGCGAAAGGCTGGCAAGCAGGCAGGTATTGCCCCGCTTGCCATTCCCGCAACCATCATCAAGGTCGAAGAAATTCCAGCCCTTGGCTCAGGAAAAACCGATTATCGGCACACCCGGCAACTGGCTCTGGAAGAACTCGGCAGCAGCAAAAAATAAAAAAATAAAAAAATTAATCGCCGTTGCGGGCATCCACATCAGGCGGCAGCAGCACCTCACCCTCCAGCCTGGCGCGGCGTATATAGGCCAGTGCGCTTAACGGCAAAAACAGCAGATAGCAGATGACCGAAGCGGTCAGCGTATACCAGGGATAAGACACCAGAAGCAGGAAATAGAGCACGATCGCCAAAATGACCAGCAAAGTGCGATCACCCGGTATTTTCAGGCTTTTTCCTGAATAGACCGGCAGGCGGCTGACCAGAAGAAAGGCCACGATCACGGTAAAGGCGGAGGCCAGAAAAGCTCCGTAAACGGTTGGTTCAAAGCCGATAAAGGATAAGTAAAGCGGCAGCATCACCACAGCCGCACCCGCAGGTGCTGGCACTCCGACAAAATATTCGCCCTGCCATGTCGGGCGATCCTGCGCCTCTTCCAGCACGTTGAAACGCGCCAGCCGCATAGCGCAGGCAATGGCAAACAGCAGTGCTGCAATCCAGCCGGGTGAACCGGCGCGATCCAGTAAAAACGCATACAACACCAATGCAGG
Organism: Aquamicrobium segne; assembly: GCF_042656785.1. NCBI lineage: Bacteria > Pseudomonadati > Pseudomonadota > Alphaproteobacteria > Hyphomicrobiales > Phyllobacteriaceae > Aquamicrobium > Aquamicrobium segne. The sequence continues at coordinate 43,757 of NZ_JBHSLL010000018.1, read as the reverse complement.
TGCGACTCCGAAATTGACGATGTCGGCAATTGAATCCATCTGCGCGCCAAATTTGGAGGTGGCTTTCAAAAACCGCGCCACGCGCCCGTCAAGACCATCGAGAAAGGCAGCAATCAGCACCATCACCACCGCTGTCTCAAAGCGCCCTTCAAAGCCAAAGCGAATGCCCGACAGGCCAGCGCAGATAGCCAGAACCGTCAAAAGATTTGGAAACACCATGCGCAGCGGGATTTCGCGAATGCGCGGTCCCCCCGAACCATGCGCTTCAAACTTCTTGAAAGGTGGGGTCATCGGCCTGCTATCAGGAAATATGCACGACAGGAGCGCTTTCCTGCCCGCCAAATACGGCCAGAACCGTTTCACCGCCAATCGCGGTCTGGCCCACGGCAACACGCGCCACAGCCCCTTGCGGGAGATAGACATCAACACGCGAACCAAAGCGGATCAGGCCAAAACGCTCACCGGCGTCAATGTCGGACCCGACCTTGCTCCAGCACAGGATGCGGCGCGCCACCAGACCGGCAATCTGCACGACACCAATGGTTCCATTTTTTGTCTCGATCACCAGACCATTGCGTTCATTTTCGCTGCTGGCCTTATCCAGATCGGCATTGAGAAACTTTCCGGGGCGGTGCTCGATAAGGGTGATATGGCCGCGCATCGGCGAGCGGTTCACATGGCAGGAAAATACATTCATGAACACGGAAATGCGGGTCATTTCCTCCGGCCCAAAGCCCAGTTCAGCAGGGGGCACTGCCGGGCCAACCGCCGAGACAACACCATCGGCGGGGCTGATGACCCATTGATCATCAATGGGGGTAACGCGCTCAGGATCGCGGAAGAAATAGATACACCAGACGGTCAGCAAGGCACCGACCCAAAGCAGAAAACCCGAAAAATAGCCAAGCACCAGTGTTACCGCCGCAAAAATGGCGATGAAGGGATAGCCTTCCTTATGGATCGGCACGAATGTTTTTCTGATCGTGTCAATGAGATGCATTGTCTAAACCGGCTCCGCTTTCAGGAGATCAGGCTTTAAACGAAAGACACCACAGCCGCAATGTTGCATTGCGACTGCGGCTTGTTAGCTTAAAGCGTGTTGCAATCTTTCAGATTCACGCGACCCGCTTTAAGGTTTTGTTTTTACGCATGTCTTTATCTCGAGACTGGTTCCCAAGTCTCGAGAGACAGGCTTTAGAGCATCTCTTGTTTTAGCCGCATTTCTGCGACGCCAGACGATTCCGTCTGACTGCAAAATGCTCTAGATAATTTCAGGGGTGCGCTGGCGCACAATTACTCCCATTTCATCCGTTTCACGGGCAATGCGCAGCCGCTCTTCGGCTTCGGTGGCCTCACGCTGACGATCCCACATTGACGCATAAAGCCCGCCTTGCGCCAGAAGCGCTGCATGGGTGCCGCGCTCTTCAATATTGCCTTCCTTGAGCACAATGATTTCATCGGCGGAAATTACGGTGGAAAGCCTGTGCGCAATAACAATAGTCGTGCGATCACGGCTGACCAGATCAAGTGCGGACTGAATTTCCTGCTCGGTATGGGTATCAAGCGCTGATGTCGCCTCATCAAGGATCAGGATTGGTGGGGCTTTCAAAATGGTTCGGGCAATGGCCACACGCTGCTTTTCACCGCCTGAAAGTTTCAAACCGCGCTCGCCAACCATGGCCTCATAGCCTTCCGGCAGACCTTCGATGAAGGTGGTGATCTGCGCCAGTTCGGCAGCCCGGCGCACTTCTTCCTCAGATGCAGCGATACGGCCATAGCGGATATTATAGGCAATGGTGTCGTTAAACAGCACCGTATCTTGCGGAACCATGCCGATGGAACTGCGCAGGCTTTCCTGCGTCACCTCGCGCACATCCTGCCCATCAATGAGGATCGAACCGGATTGCACATCATAAAAGCGAAACAAAAGCCGCGAGATCGTTGATTTTCCGGCCCCCGAAGGGCCGACAATGGCCACGGTCTTGCCTGCCGGAACCTCAAAGCTGATGCCTTTGAGAATCGGACGGTCCGGCTCATAGGAAAACTGAACGTCACGGAATTCAACCTTGCCTGCCTTGATCCTCAAAGGGGCAGCGTGTGCGCTGTCGATGACTTCGGCCTTCACGTCAAGCAGATCAAACATCTGCTCGATATCAGTCAGCCCCTGCCTGATCTCACGATAGATAAAGCCAATAAAATTGAGCGGAACGGCAAGTTGCATCAACATGGCATTGATGAATACAAAATCACCCACCGTCTGCGTTCCGGCCTTCACCTCAATGGCAGACATTGCCATGATAATCATCATGCCAATGCCAAAGATTACACCCTGCCCGAAATTGAGCCAGCCAAGCGAAGTCCAGATACGGGTGGCAGCCGACTCGTAGCGCGCCATGGCACGATCGAAGCGCCTTGCCTCCATCGCCTCATTGCCAAAATATTTGACCGTTTCAAAGTTAAGAAGGGAATCAATCGCCTTGGTGTTGGCATCCGTATCGCTGTCATTCATGTCGCGGCGAATATCAATGCGCCAGTCACTCGCCTTGATCGTAAACCAGATGTAGAGCCAGACGGTGATGGCCACTACAGCCACATATTTCCAGCCATAGGCAACAGCAAAGATGACCGCCGTCAGGGCAAATTCCAGAACGGTTGGAATACTGTTGAGGACAGTAAAACGTACAATGGTTTCAATGCCTTTGGTGCCGCGCTCAATGATACGCGAAAGCCCCCCGGTGCGCCGCTCCAGATGGAAGCGCAGCGAAAGTTCATGCATGTGAACAAAGGTGCGATAGGCAAGCTGGCGCACCGCATATTGGCCGACACGGGCAAACAGCGCATCGCGCAACTGGTTGAAGCCAAGCTGAATGATGCGCATCAGATTATAGGCCACCACCAGCATGACCGGCGTCGCCAGAAAGGCGGGCAGCAGCCACGGGGAATGTGCATCATCGGCAAGCGCATCCGTTGCCCATTTGAAAAAATACGGAACCGCAATCAGAGTGAGCTTGGAAGCAATCAGAAACACACTGGCCCAGACCACCCGCATCTTGAGATCGGCACGCTCTGAGGGCCACATATATGGCCATAGATTGACCAGCGTTTTGAATGTTGAGCCAGAATCGGCAGAGACGGTTTTTCCACTCACAAGAACAAGACCTTAAAGAAATTTAAAACGGCTGATACCGCAGATATAAATCAACGCTCGACGCAGCAGGCAGAGGCAAAGCAAGCCAGTTCATCCGCCACCGCCTGCAATACCTGACGGTTGATAGCGTATCGGGAGCGCGGGCCATCGGCTTCAAAACACACCAGCCCGGCTGCGACCAAAACCTTGAGATGCTGCGAAACGGTTGACTGCGCCAGATCAAGCTGCCCAACCACCTCCCCGCAACAGGATGTTTCCGTTTGGGCAAGGTAGCGTAATATGCCAATCCGCGCCGAATGTGACAGGGCTGCCAATTGTGCGCCAAGTTCAGCGTCATCAAGATTTTTGCGTTGCTCAGCGCAATGGGATACATCCTTCATCGTAAATCGACGATATACGATGAAGGATTTTCATGCAACTGCGCTACAGATAAATAACGCCTTGCCTGCGGCAAGTTTTAAGGCTGAACGGTAATCTGATCGCCCAGCGACTGGAAATCAGCCGGTTCCCCATCATTTGACGTTTCCGGTACCTTGAACAATTGCCCCGGCCAGATGCGGTCAGGATCGGCAATCTGATCCTGATTGGCCAGATAAATGGTCGAATAGCGGATGCCATGGCCATAAACGCGGCGTGAAATATGCCACAACGTATCGCCACGCCGGATGATGACCGAACCTTCGGTCTGTTGCAGCTTTGGAGCCGTTGTAATGGCAGGCTGTTCTTCTTCGGTCTCCACTTGAGCAGAGGTTTCCGGGGCAACAGGGGTGACAGATGCAGGGGGGACAACTGGAACAACAGGAGCGGCTGCAACTGTTTCATCTGTTTCATCCGTTCCGGCCGGCGCAGTATCGCTGCTGTTTTCATCCTCTGGCGCCACCGCTGCAATCACTTCACCCGGCTCCCGCTGGAACGGCACCTGTGCGCGGGCCACAACCTTGTCACTGGCTAAATCCAGCGCATCAACCCGGATGATATATTCGCCCACGGCAAGATCATGGCTGGTTTCAACCAGAAAATGCCCATCGGGCGACGTGATGGCTTCGCCCAGCAAAATTTCATTGGCATAGACACGCACCTTGCGGCCAGCATCGGCGCGCCCGGCAATGAAGATTTTTTCACCGTCGATCTCGACTGCCGCAACAGAAACCTGAGGGCGGCTTGCTTCAACAGCAGGCTTTTGAACCTCTTCCGGTTGTTCATCTGCGGTCACGACAGGGGCTGGCGCAGCTTCTGCCTGTGCCTGTTTTGCGTCATCCGTACCGGCTGGTTCAACTTCTGCCGTATCAACAGGTGCTGGTTCTACTTCTGCCGTATCAGCAGGCGCTTCTGCCGTGTCGGCAGGCGCCTCTCCCGTATCAAACGGCTCCGGCACAGTCAGAAGCTGCGCTGGCTTGCCCGGCTCTTCCACCATAGCCAGCACCTGTCCATCCGGCTGTTCAGGGATCGCAACCACGGCAGTCTGCACCGAGGTCACAACCGAGCCATCCGGCGCTGTTGCGCGCAAGGTGATCTGATGATCGCCCGCTTGCAGCGGGTTATCGAGCACAATGACAAACGCACCGTCCGGTCCGGCTATGGCCTTGCCCAGCGCCGTCGTGCCGTCAGAAAGCTCAACCGTTGCGCCCGCAGCCGCTTTTCCGGCAACGACGATCGAACCATCCCCCTCAACACGCAACACATCAAAGGCAGGTGTGGTGTCCTCTTGCCGCGCCATTTCATCAGAGTCGACCTGATCAGGCTCAGCCTGTTGCTGCGTAATTTCTTCTGCCGGCGCCTGATTTGTCTCTGTCTCAGAATCTGTTTCAGCAGCTTCAATCTCCGGCGCTGCAGCTTCAGGTTGGGCGGCTTGCGTCTGGGTAGCTTCCGGCGTCTCCTCAATTTCTTCGGGGGTGTTTGCAGGAATACTGGTTTCCTGCTGTGTCACTTCGGCTGGTTTGCGACCCAGATATAAATCAAAAGCGCCCGACACATAGCCGATAAAGCCAGCAATTATGGCAGCTATGCCTGCAAGTACATACGCCCTGACACTGTTATTCTTCATTACCTGTCCGTTCCCCGATTTTTCACAGCCTGACCAATTTGCACACAAATGTCATCCCGCTTTATTTCATTGCCCAGACAGGATCTTTTGTGAAGCTGTTTCTGTGATGACAGGGCGCTCTGTCTGTTGTTTTAAAACAAACTCGTGAATCTAAAAGATCACAACACTTAAAAAACACCAATGAACACTTGACCTGAGCGCCATGCGCCATCACCAATCTTTCATGAACACGATTCGATCCGTCTGCGTTTATTGCGGCTCTTCGCCGGGCCAGAACCCTGCTTATATGGAAGCCGGGCGCATAGTTGGCCGTGCTCTTGCGCATTCAAATCTGCGCCTCGTCTATGGCGGCGGCACCAAAGGTATCATGGGCGCCGTTTCGGATGCGACCTTACGCGCCGGGGGCAAGGTGCTTGGCATTATTCCCCGTTTTCTCATGAACAAGGAAGCAAGCACGAGCAGCCTTGAACGACTGGACGAGGTTGTGGTCACCGAAAACATGCATCAGCGCAAACAGCGCATGTTTGAAGAATCAGACGCCTTTGTTGTCTTGCCCGGCGGCATTGGCACCCTGGAGGAAATCGTCGAAATGATGACCTGGGCGCAGCTTGGGCATCACCGCAAACCCATGATATTTGCCAGTATAAACGGTTTTTGGGGCCCCATGATGGCGCTGCTTGATCATATGCGCGCCCAAGGCTTCATCCACACTGCCCATCAGGTGCAACCCCTGGTGGTCAATGAAGCTGAAGCCATCATACCAGCAGTCCTGTCAGCCGCCTCGGCCACGGCCACGCCTTCCCAAGGTGTGGCGGCAATCATCGAGAAGATGTAACCACACAACCATTCACATCTTTACAGGCAAAAACACCGTGCACCCGACAGGACGCACGGCGCTCTAGACTGCAAAATGCTCTATTTTTTGCGCAAGCTCGACCAGGTGTAAATCGCCAGCCCTGTCCAGATCAGCATGAACGCAACCAGTTGCGATATCCCAAACGGCTCACCAAAGACAAAGACTGCAATCAGGAATACCATCGTCGGGGCAAAATATTGCATCAGCCCCAGTGTCGACAGGCGCAAAGCCTTGGCTCCATAAGCAAACATCAGCAGCGGCACCGCCGTGACCGGTCCGCAACCAATCAACAACACCGTATCCATCCAGTCGCCTGACAGAAAATGATTGCTGCCATCAACCACCAGCCAGATGACATAGGTCAGCGCCGGAACCGCCAGAATAACGACTTCAAGCAAAAAGCCCTGACTGGGGCCAATGGGCAGGGTCTTGCGCAGAAAACCATAGCAGCCGAAAGACAGCGCAAGACAAAGCGAAACCCAGGGCAGGCTGCCATTTTCATAAGTCAGCATGATCACGGCAACACCAGCCAGAACCACCGCGGCAATCTGGACCCGGTTCAGCCGTTCGCTGAGCACCAAAGCCCCAAGCATGACATTGACCAATGGATTGATGTAATAGCCAAGCGCCGTTTCCAGCGTGCGGTCAACGGCAATTGCCCACACATAGATGCTCCAGTTGATGGTGATGACAAGAGCCGTTAATGCGGCCATGCCCAACATGTGTGGTGTGCGCAAAGCCGTCTTGAAATCTGCCGTGCGGCCCTGCCAGATGAGAAAACCGGCCGCAATTGGCACCGACCATAAAATACGGTGCGCAACCACCTCCATAAGCGGCAAATGCGCCACCCATTTCATGTAGAATGGCAATAGCCCCCAAAGAAAATATGCGCCAAATGCCAAAAAGAAACCATGCCTAAGCGTGGCTTTGGCGTTACTGCCTTTTTGGATCACATCACTTGTCATGCTGTCCATATGAACCTGCCTGAGCAACAGAACCGCTCTGGAGCATTTTGTGAGTACAGATGGAACCATCTGACGCAAGCACAATGCGGCTAAAACAAGGGCTTAGAGCATTTTGCAGCCAGATGGTTACATCTGGCGTCGCATAAATGTGGCTAAAACAAAAGCTTAGAGCATTTTATCCGTTTTTCATGGAAACAAGAAATGCTCTATTTTTTTTATTTATGCGCATGATCTTATCTGAAAAGTCTGCAACTTTTCAGATAAGATCATGCTCTAATTGTCTTTATTCTCGATGCAAGAAACTATTCTGCGGCGACCTGTCCGGCCAGTTCGCGATTTTTCATCAATTTAAAAACAATGGAATCCATCAGCGCCTGAAATGATGCGTCGATAACATTGTCAGAAACACCCACCGTCCACCAGCGCGCACCGCTGCCATCCTGCGACTCGATCAGAACCCGCGTGATCGCCTCGGTGCCACCATTGAGGATGCGGACCTTGTAATCCACCAGTTCCAGATCCTCGATCTCTTCCTGATAGCGGCCCAGATCCTTGCGCAGGGCAAGATCAAGTGCATTGACCGGCCCATGGCCTTCTGCAACGGACATGTGCACCTGCCCCTCCACCACGATCCTGACGATGGCTTCGGAGACGGTCTTGATCTGGCCATTGGCGTCAAAACGACGCTCGACCATGCAACGAAAACTCTCAACCTTGAAGAAATCCGGCACAATGCCAAGGGTACGGCGCGACAACAGCTCAAAACTGGCATCTGCACCTTCATAGGCATAGCCTTGCGCCTCACGCTCCTTGACCAGCGCAATCAACTGGTCAAGGCGCGGATCATCACGCAAGACCGCAATGCCACGCCGCTTCAATTCCACAATGAAATTGGCCTTGCCGCCCTGATCCGACACCATGACCTTGCGCCGGTTGCCGATGCTTTCGGGCTCCACATGCTCATAGGTACTCGGCTCCTTTGCCAGAGCCGAAGCATGGATACCGGCCTTGGTTGCAAAAGCCGAGGCTCCGACATAGGCCGCCTGCATATTGGGAGCGCGGTTGAGCAATTCATCAAATGAGCGGGAAAGATGAGTAATGGTGGCAAGGCGTTCCGGCGTGACGCCAATCTCAAAGCGATCGGCATAGACTGGCTTTAGCGCCAGCGTGGGAATGAGGGTCACAAGATTGGCATTGCCGCAGCGCTCGCCAATGCCGTTCAATGTGCCCTGAACCTGGCGCACCCCTTCCTCGACTGCTGCCAGAGAATTGGCGACCGCCTGGCCGGTGTCATCATGGGCATGAATGCCCAGATGACTGCCGGGAATGCCCGCCTCGATCACCTTGCCCACAATCTGGCGGATTTCTGCTGGCTGGGTGCCGCCATTGGTATCGCACAACACAATCCAGCGAGCGCCAGCCTCAAAAGCTGTGCGGGCGCAGGCCAGCGTATAGTCAGAATTGGCCTTGAACCCGTCAAAAAAATGCTCGCAATCAATGATGGCTTCCTTGCCTGCCGCAAGGGCTGCCTCAACGGTCTGACGAATGGCCTCAAGATTTTCCTCATCCGTACAGCCCAGCGCCACACGCACCTGATATTGCGAGCTTTTGGCAACAAAGCACGCGACATCTGAAGCCGATTGCAAAATCAAGGCCAGCCCCGGATCGTTGGATGCCGAAACACCGACACGCTTTGTCATGCCGAAAGCAGCAAATTTTGAACCGCTTGTGTGCTTTTTCCTGAAAAATTCAGTATCGGTGGGATTGGCGCCCGGATAACCCCCCTCGACATAATCGAGACCGAATTCATCCAGCATATGGGCAATGGTGATCTTGTCTTCGACCGAAAAATCAATGCCCGGCGTCTGCTGGCCATCCCGCAGCGTCGTGTCGTAGAGATAGATGCGCTCTTTCATGACATTATCCATTGCCTGCCCCGGACGGTCAAAAGCCCGAAGTTGGTAAAAATCCAGATCTCAGACCTAGGGTCAGGACCGGTCTGCCTATTCTGGCTGATGGCAGACAGCCTCGATATTGTTGCCATCAGGATCAAGGACAAAAGCCGCGTAATAATTGGGATGATAATGCGCACGGATACCCGGCGCACCATTATCCCGACCGCCAGCCGCAAGGGCTGCCTCATAAAATTCATCAACTTCCGAGCGCTTGTCGGCCATGAAGGCATAATGGCGGCCGGGGCCGGTTTCTTCTGCCTCATGTAGCCAGAATTGCGGACGGTCATACCCATAGCCGCCCACATTCACGCCATTGGTGTGCTCTTTCGGCACCAGCGTCACCAGCGTGGCGCCAAGCGGGGCAAGGGCTGCGTCATAAAATTCCAGCGAAGCATCAAAATCGTGTACAGCTATTCCGGTATGGTCGATCATCGCCTTACCTCCCATGTTGTAATGCGCTCACCCGTTGACGGATCCTTGCCGTCCTTCAACTGAACGCCCTGCGCCAGCAGATTATCGCGGATGCGGTCGGCTCCCGCCCAATCCTTGTCATGAATGAGGGCAAGACGGGCTGCAATGGCTTCCTCCACCGCCTGTCTGTCCACTTCAACACTGACATCAAAGCCCAGAAATTCCAGTGCTGCGCGCAAGGAAGAAGCCGCCTGTCTGTTCCCCTCCAGCGCCTCATTTGCCAATTGTGTCATTGCCTGAAAGGCCGGATAGGTTGCCAGATCATCGCAAAGCGGGGCGATAATGTCTTCTGGCGTCTGCGCAGCCGCAATATCGGCCAGATCGGCAGCGCGCTTCCATTTGCGCAATGTGTTTTCGGCCTCTTCCAGCTTGCGCACGGCAAAGTCGATCGGCTCGCGATAATGGGTCATCAGCATGGCCAGACGCAGCACCTCGCCCGGCCATTTGCGCCCCCCGAAATTTTCACTTTCCAGCAATTCATGGATGGTGAGAAAATTGCCGAGGCTTTTTGACATTTTCTGGCCTTCCACTTGCAGGAAGCCATTATGCAGCCAGTAATTGGCCATTACTGCCGTACCATGTGCACAGCGCGACTGGGCAATCTCGTTTTCATGATGGGGAAAGATCAGATCCAGCCCGCCACCGTGAATGTCAAACACTTCGCCAAGATAGGCCGCCGACATGGCCGAACATTCAATATGCCAGCCCGGACGCCCCTTCGGCTTGCCCGCCCACCCGGCTTTTTCCCATGCCTCCTGTCCCCACGGGCTTTCCCAGCCCGGCTCTTCCGGTGAAGACAATTTCCACAAGACAAAATCCTGCGGGTTTTTCTTATGTGTATCAACCGCGATACGCACCCCCGCCTGCTGCTCATCCAGCGGGCGCTTCGACAGCTTTCCGTAATCGGGCATGGAGGCTGTATCAAACAGAACTTCTCCTGCCGCTTCATAGGCATGGCCGCGTTCGATGAGAGATTGAATCAGGCTGATCATGTCGGTGCGCCCGTCTTTCCGAGGCTGCACAAACTCGGTAGCGCGCGGCTCAAAATCCGGAGGCAAACACCCCAGCGATTTTACATCCTTGTGAAACTGGTCAGCGGTTTTTTCCGTCACCCGGCGGATGGCATCATTCAGGCTCAGGCGACCAGCAGTAATATCTTCACCAAAATCGCGCAAGGCTCGCGCATTGATCTTGTCATCGACATCGGTGATGTTGCGCACATAGGTGACGTGATCGGCACCATAAAGATGGCGCAGCAAGCGGTAGAGCACGTCAAAAACGATGACCGGCCGCGCATTGCCGATATGGGCAAAATCATAAACGGTCGGGCCGCACACATACATGCGCACATTCAACGCATCGATCGGAGAAAAATCCTCCTTCGTGCGGGTCAATGTGTTGGTCAGGCGCAAAGTTTCAGCTTTCCCGCTCATTCAATTTCTTTCCAGTATTTTTTACCCGGTATTTTTTGCCCAGTATTTCTTGCCAGGCATTTTCCGTTTCAAACAGACACACCATCATGGTCTGTCACAGAAAAATACAGGGCCTTTCAATCGCACTCTGGCGCTCAAAACAAGCTCATCTGCTGGTCATCGGACGTTTTTGACGCAAGCGTGCCCTGTTTTTCTTCATCCACAGCCACAGGCTCCTGAACTTCAGGCCCCATATTCGACACTTTGTTGACACGCCCCGACACCGGGATTGCTTCAAAAAAATCTGCATGGGCTGCTTTCAGGAGATCAGAAACATCACGCGGTTCCTGCCCGCGGCAATCGAGCCAACGTGCAAAATCCTGTTCCTCAATCACAACCGGCATACGGTGATGGATAGAGGCAAGGGCCGCATTGGCAGCCACAGTCAGCATGGCGCCCGTGTCAATTTCCGAACCATCTGCCCCGGCCCATGTTTCCATCAGCCCTGCAAAGGCAATCAGCCCGCCATGCCGCGGTCTGATCCAGTAAGCCTGCCCCTTGGCAGGACCGTTCTGGCACCACTCATAAAAGCCGGAAGCAGGCACCAGCGCACGGCGATGGCGCATGGCGCTGCGAAAAGAGGGCTTGATCGCCGCCTCTTCCGAGCGGGCATTAAACAAAAGTGGAAAGCCACGCATATCCTTCACCCAGCCCGGAACAAGCCCCCAGCGCACCAGTTGGGCTTCACGATCCGGCAAATTGGAGCCGGGCGGGCGCGATGGCGCAGCAACAGCCATGAGGATGGGCTGTGTTGGCGCAATATTATAACGTGCAGGAAACGCTTCCAGTTCTCCCACACCAAGGAAAGCTGCTGTCTGGTCCGTTGAAGCGGTCAGCGCAAAGCGTCCGCACATAAAAACCCCCTTTTCCATTACCTGCTCAAGGTGGGTATGGATCATAAGCCATACAACTGCTTAAAGCCCGTTGCGATCTTTCAGATTTGCTTGCTCCGCTATAAGCTCTTACAAATCTTCCATTTACAAATCAGCGGCCTGCCATGTCATCCTTACCGGAAATACCTGCTGTTTCAGTTGCGCTGTTGCGCGGTGACCGGGTGCTGCTGGTTGAGCGCGGCCGAGCCCCCTCACAAGGGCTTTATGCCTTTCCCGGCGGCAAGGTCGAGCCGGGTGAAACGCTGGAAGAGGCCGCCCGGCGCGAACTGGCCGAAGAAACCGCGCTTGAAGGGGCAGCCTATCGCCCTGTGCGCACCCTCTTCATTGAAGGCGAAAACAATGGCCATATCCCGCCCTACCGGCTGACCGTCTTTGCCGCCCGCTATATCAGCGGCGAGGCTATAGCCGGTGATGACGCTGCAAAAGCGGAATTTTATTCGCTGGCGCAAATGCGCACCCTGCCCCTTGCCGATTCCGTTCTGGATGTCGCACAAGACTTGTTTGCCGCAAACTCTTTGCCAAGCCACATATTGCCTTGCGAAAAAACCTCATGAAAAACGCACTGCTTGCTGTCTTTTTGCTGGTTGGCCTGTCTGCTACCCCGATCAAAGCCGCGGAGGCCCCATTCGAGGCTGGCCTGATGCGTCTGGCTGAAATTCTCGGCTCCCTGCATTTTCTGCGCAATTTATGTGGTGAACAGGGTTCTGACTGGCGCGATCAGATGGAAAGCCTGCTCGAATCAGAAAACCCCGATCCTGAAAGGCGCGCCCGCTTCATCGCTTCCTTCAATCGGGGCTACCGCTCCTTCAATGAAAGCTATAAGGACTGCACACCTTCCGCCATTGCAGCCATTGACCGCTACATGAAGGAAGGCGAGGCATTGACCCGCGATATTGCCTCCCGCTATGGCAATTAGCCAAATATTAACTTTTCCATCAATCTGCGTCTCGCAAAACAGAAACCGCATGGTAAAGTTCTTAATAGGACATTAAAAGGGCGCCTCAACTTTGATCCTCATTGTAAGGATCGGTGTTTGAACAGAGTGAGTGTTGCGTATGGAACACAGTATCAGTGACATTGATGCTATGGTCAGGGAAGAAAAGCGCCTGACGGCTGTCGAAAGCCACAATGAAGCCTGGGCAGAGGGCCTGTCAGCCGGTATCGAGCCGGAAATCATTGCCGAAGCCGCTCTTGAAACCGCATTTCATGAAATGCTGCGCACCCATGGTGAAACTGCGGCACTGGCCCTGCTCGACCATATGCGCGAAAAGGTTGTGGGCGGCGCTTTTGATCCACATCGCCTGCGGCATTAGAGCCGGACAGGCTTTGACGCGCTGGCAGGGGTGAGGCATCATCCGGCTGCGATGGAGATGTGGACTGTGAAGTTGCAAACTTTGGATTTTGCTGGCCTGCTTAAAATCAGCCTTTGTGCGCTTGCACTTTCAGCAACAATGTTTGCTGGCCTTGGCCTCATGTCGCAGCCAGCAGCAGCGCTGAGCGAAATCCAGCGCCAGGACTTGCCGCCCCCGCTTGCACCTGCCGCTGCACCCGATGATTTTTCCCCCGGTGCAGTGCCTTTGCCCGATCCGATCCAGACGTCACAACCACCTTCGCGCGACACGGCCTCACCAGAAGATGAGCAACCGGAAAAGCAGCTCGATCCCAGGGACACACCAAAACATCCACTGACAGACACCATGGATGAATTGCCCGAGGTAATCTATGATCTTGACCGCCTGCCCGAACCTGTCAGGCGTATGCATGGCCTGATCCTGCAAGCCAGCAAAAGCGGAGACATCAACCAGTTGCGGCCGCTGGTTGGCACAGGTGACAGCGCCACCCAATTATCGCTGATCGAAATCGACGGCGACCCGGTTGATTTTCTCAAAAGCCTCTCCGGCGATACCGAGGGGCAGGAAATTCTTGCCATCATGGAAGAGGTGTTGAGCGCCGGCTTTGTTCATCTTGATGCAGGCGCCCCGGAAGAGCTTTATGTATGGCCCTATTTCTTTGGCCTGCCGCTCGACAGGCTCAGCGCCCCCCAACGGGTGGAATTGTTCAAGATCGTCACGGCTGGCGATCTGGAGGACATGCAGCAATTTGGCGCCTATATTTTCTACCGGCTCGGCATCACGCCGGAAGGACACTGGGCCTTCTTCGTAGCCGGAGATTAGGATCAGGCACTCACACGGCCAGAGCATTTTGTGAGTACAGATGGCACCATCTGGCGTCGCAACAATGCGGCTAAAAAAGAAGCTGGAGCAGCGGAAGCTGCGCTCATTAGAACGCCCGCTGCTCTAGCCAGACCGCTTGCGAGGACACATCAGGCGGACTACCTAAGAAGAACAATCAGATTCAGGCCCGCTGCACCCATGCCCTCCACATCACTCCACGATCGCGCTATCATTCTTGTTTCTGGCCCGGAAGCCGAGCATTTTTTACAAAACATCCTCACTCTTGATGTGGAGGCTTTGCAGCCTGGCGAGGTAAAGCCGGGGGCATTGCTGAGCCCGCAAGGCAAGATCCTGTTTGATTTCTTGATCTCCCGCACCTCCGCCAATTCCGGAAAAGACGCATTTCAACTGGAATGCCGTACGGCAATTTCTGACGATTTTCATCGGCGCCTGCTGCTTTACAAATTGCGGGCCAAGGTCGAAATTTCCAAACCGGAACAAAGCGTTGTCACCATTTTCTGGGGAGATGATTCATCTTTTTCAGAATCTGATCCAAGCCTCCTGAACGATACCCGCTTCAAAGATGGCCTGGTCAAACGCAGTTATGCCCCGCCCCCGGCAACCGGCAATGAAGATGCCTGGCATGAATTTCGCATTGCCAGCGGCATTGCCGAAAGCGGCTCTGACTTTCAGCCCGGCGATGCTTTTCCTCATGATGTGCTGCTCGACCAGACCGGTGGCATCGGCTTTACCAAGGGCTGCTATGTCGGGCAGGAAGTCGTGTCGCGTATGCAGCATCGGGGAACCGCCCGGCGGCGTGTGCTGATTGCAACCGCATCTGCCCCCCTACCCCCCACCGGCACGGAACTGACCGTCGATGGTCGGCCTGTTGGCGCACTTGGTTCGGTTTCAGGCAAGCAGGGATTGGCCATTGCCCGTATCGACCGGGTGAAAAAAGCCATGGATGCGAAAAAGCCGATCCTTGCCGACACGATAGAAGTTGTGCTTTCCATCCCTGACTGGGCCGGTTTCAGCTTCCCGGAGGATGCTTCACCGGCGGGCAAAGACTGATGGCTGATCGCCCCGGTGCAGCGCCGCGCGCCTGGCAGCGCATGTTGTCGGGTCGCAGGCTGGATCTGCTCGACCCTTCACCGCTGGATGTCGAAATTTCCGACATTGCTCACGGCCTTGCCCGTGTTGCCCGCTGGAACGGCCAGACCATTGGCCCGCACGCTTTTTCCGTTGCCCAGCATTCCTTGCTGGTGGAAGCCATTTTTTCGATGCAATCCAAAGCCCCCTCACCTCAGGCGCAACTGGCAGCCTTGCTGCATGATGCCCCTGAATATGTGATCGGCGATATGATCTCGCCATTCAAATCGGTGGTTGGCGGCGGCTACCGGAATTGTGAAAAACGTCTGCAAGGGGCAATTCATCTGCGGTTTTCACTGCCTGTGGACTTGTCAGTGGCACTGGTGAAAAATATCAAACGCGCCGATCAAATTGCTGCCTATTTTGAGGCAACGCATCTGGCCGGATTTTCCACACAAGAAGCCACCAGGCTTTTTGGCCGCCCACGCGGTCTTAGCCCCGATCATTTCGACCTGACCCCGCAACCGGCTTTTTTGGCGCAGGAAGCCTTTTTGCAGCGCTTTGCAGAACTTGAAAATTCAATCGCAAGAAGCAGAAGAAAAATGCCGGCGTAGCGCGGTCAAAAATCCGGCGCGCGCATCAGGTGGCTCAAGACCGCGCGGCTCATAAACATGGCGGTTCAGAAAAAACGCCGACAGGCAAAAAGCCTCTTCAAGCCCTGAAATATCAGCGCGCCCCCCCACCTCCTGCTCCAGAAAAGCCGGTAAGGCCAGCATTTTGTCGTGCCATGGCAAGCCTGCCGCCCGCGATACGGCGCGCCCGGATTTTGGCGAAACATAGACCAGATCATCGCGCTGGCCGGTGGCCGCACATTGGCTGAAATCAAGGCCATAGCCCAGTTCTTCCAGCACCAGAAGTTCAAAGCGCGCCAGCAATTCGCCTGCCGCATCGGGGTCATCAAGATGGGCAATCATCACCAGCAATGTCTCATAAAGCCCATGATGGACGTCACGCTCGGGCAACAGGCGCACATGAGCTGCCAGAAGCTGAAGGCCATAAATGGCGATGGCGCTGTCCATCAGCCGCGCTGCATTCATTTCCAGCGCCTCGGCCTGAAAGGTGCCCAAATGCTCATCAAGGCGCGCGCGCCAGATCAGTTCCACCCGGTTTCCGGGCTGCAGCATGGGTTGAAGCCGGCGCGAGCGGCCCCCTCTGACAAGGCCAAGATGACGACCATG
Organism: Aquamicrobium segne; assembly: GCF_042656785.1. Taxonomy (NCBI): domain Bacteria; kingdom Pseudomonadati; phylum Pseudomonadota; class Alphaproteobacteria; order Hyphomicrobiales; family Phyllobacteriaceae; genus Aquamicrobium; species Aquamicrobium segne. Next base: position 27,452 of record NZ_JBHSLL010000018.1, on the reverse strand, counting down.
CGCCCGCGTCATCACCTCAAGAATGGCGCTGGTTTCACCATGCTTGCGGGTTCCTAAAATGATTCCCTCGTCTTTCCATTCCATGATGCAGGCTTTTCACCGCTCAAGCGCAGAATTTCAGCTATCCCCTCGGAAAATCGAGACCCATTTCTCTATAACGTTCCGGATCATCGCCCCAGTTACCACGCACTTTCACAAACAGGAACAGATGTACTTTCTGATCAAGGATCTCACCGATTTCCTTGCGCGAGGTTTCACCAATGGCGCGGATCGTCTCCCCCTTATGGCCAAGCACAATCCGCTTCTGGCTGTCACGCTCGACATAGATGACCTGCTCGATACGCACCGACCCGTCCTTGCGATCCTCCCAGCTTTCCGTCTCGACATGCGAGGAATAGGGAAGCTCCTGATGCAGGCGCAGATAAAGCTTTTCGCGGGTAATTTCGGCTGCAAGCTGGCGCATGGGCAGGTCTGAAATCTGCTCTTCCGGGTAATACCACGGCCCTTCCGGCAAAATCTGCGCCAGATGATCAAGCAGATCCGCGCAACCCGAACCGGTCAGCGCCGACACCATGAAAGTGTGCTCAAACGAAGCCCGCTCATTCACCTCAGCCGCCAGCGCCAGCAGGCTTTCACGCTTGACGCGGTCCACCTTGTTGAGCACCAGCACCTTGGGCTGGCGCACATCGGCAAGCCGTTCGAGAATGATTTCAGCATCCCCCCGGATGCCGCGCTCGGCATCGATCAGCACCAGTACGATGTCGGCATCTTTTGCGCCACCCCAGGCGGTGCTGACCATGGCCGTATCCAGCCGACGACGCGGGATGAAAATACCGGGCGTATCGACAAACACGATCTGTGCAGCGCCATGTGTGGCAATGCCGCGCACCAGCGCCCGTGTTGTCTGCACCTTATGGGTGACGATCGAGACTTTTGCGCCGACCAACTGGTTGACCAGCGTGGATTTTCCGGCATTGGGCGCGCCAAGCAGCGCCACAAAGCCGGAACGGGTGGCAGGCAGGCGTTCAGTTTCGCTCATATCGTCTTTTCCTCATCATGCCACACATTTTCACGCAGCAGCATGGCGGTAGCGGCCGCTTGTTCGGCCTCGCGCCGGGAGCGACCTTTACCTTGCGCAGCCGCCAATGTGCCTACCGTGACACTGATGGTAAAGACCGGATCATGATCAGGCCCTTCTCGGCCCTCAATCACATAAGACGGGCTGCTTGATGTTGCCTGATGCGCCCATTCCTGCAATTCGGTCTTGGGGTCGCGCCGCGCTTTCGCCATGGCTTGCGCGCGCGGCTGCCAATAACGGTGGATAAAGGCGCGCGCCACCTCCAGCCCGCCATCGAGATAAAGCACGGCAATCAGCGATTCCAGCGCATCGGCGCGCAGATTGACACGCTTGCGTCCAGCCAGCTTATGCACATCTGCGCCTGCCCGGATCATGTCGCTCAAACCGATCTGCTCGGCAATTTCCGACAAGGTTTCGGCATTGACCAGAGCATTGAGCCGCAAGGAAAGTTCGCCTTCCACCGCATCGGGATAGGCGCTTAACAGCATATCGGCCACCACCAGCCCTAAAACGCGATCGCCAAGAAACTCAAAGCGCTCATAGTCAAGGCCGGCATGGGCGCTGCGGGCGCTGGCATGGGTCAGCGCCCGTTGCAGGCGCTGCACATCGCCAACCATATAGCCGGTGGGCGCATAAAGCGCCACGGCAAGCTGTTCAGCGGTCAATCGCTTGGGCGCGGCCATGATCTAGCGAATAAAGTCAAACAGGCGACCAAAGCGGACTTCGCTCGGCCATTTCCAGATTTCCAGCGGGCTTGCGCCACCGGCAATCGAGAAGAAGATGATGTTGGCGCGCCCAACCAGATGATCATAGGGCACAAAGCCGACATTAAAGCGGCTGTCGGCGGAATTGTCGCGATTGTCGCCCAGCATGAAATAATGGCCTTCGGGCACAATAAATTCGCGCGTGTCGTCGCCGATGCCGTTTTGTGTCAGGTCGAATGTCTCATAGCTCACGCCATTGGGCAGCGTCTCACGATAGATATCAACGGGGCGCGAAACTTCGGTGATGTCACGATTGTCAACCTGACCGATCATTTCACGCGCAACCCCCTCATCATTGATGAAAAGCTGGCCACCACGCATCTGGATCTTGTCACCGGGCAGCCCTACAACGCGCTTGATATAGTCAATCGACGGGTTTGGCGGGAATTTGAACACCACAACATCGCCGCGTTCCGGTTCACTGCCCCAGATGCGCCCGGAAAACAGATCGGGCGAAAACGGCAATGAATAGCGCGAATAGCCATAGGCCCATTTGGTGACGAACAGATAATCACCTTCCAGAAGGGTTGGCCGCATCGAGCCTGAAGGAATCGAAAAAGGCTGAAACAGCAAAGTACGAATGACCAGCGCCAGAAGCAGCGCCTGAACGATGACGCTGACGGTTTCGCCAAGCCCACCTGATTTTTTCCCGGATGTGTCCGCCACGCTCATCTTGATCCTTGTTGACAGGTTGGTTCTATACGGGCTGGAAGCGCTGCGGGCAATGTCCGTTGAGCAATGTCCATTGACCGGCCATGACAGCGCATGAATGATAGATAACCGATATCATCATGGCTGATGTCCGGACAAGGCGCGCGGCCTTTGGCTCTCTGGCAGAGCCTCGATAATGACAAAAGCCTGCGCCAGCGGATAATCATCGGTAATGGTCAGATGGATCACCGCGTCATGGCCCGCAGGCACCATGCTGGCCAGTCGCGCAGCAGCCCCGCCCGTCAGCGCCATGGTCGGCTTGCCACCGGGCAAATTCACCACGCCCATATCACGCCAATAGACACCATGGGAAATGCCGGTACCCAACGCCTTGGAACAGGCCTCCTTGGCCGCAAAACGCTTGGCATAAGAGGCTGCCCGCTCGCGGCGCCGCTCGGACCGGGCCTGCTCAATATCGGTATAGACACGGGCAATAAAACGCTCACCATAGCGCTCAAGCGTCTTTTCCACGCGCCGAATGTCGATCAGATCGCTGCCAATACCGATAATCATGGCGACCTCAGATATTACGACTGCCGGGCTTGACCGCAGGAATGGCGGCAAGCTCGGGCGGCAGGGCATCAGCCGGATAGGCTGGCACTTCATATTCGGCCAGCGCAATCAGCGGCACGCCAACATCTGTTTTGCCCGCAGAACGGTCAATGATACAGGCCGCCGCCACGACCTCGGCCCCCAGATCGCGCAGACAGGCAATGGTTTCGCGGATCGACAGGCCGGTAGTGACAATATCTTCGACAATGACGACGCGCGCGCCCTTTTCCATGTCAAAACGGCGCAGCTTGAAAACGCCCTGCTCGCGCTCCACCCACACGGCCCGGACGCCAAGATGGCGCGAGGTTTCATAAGCGGGAATGAGGCCGCCAATGGCCGGGCCGACAACATAGTCGATCTGACCATCAACGCTTTCGCGAATACGCTTTGCCAGCGCCCTGCACAGTTTTTCAGTCTTGTCGGCATGCATGAAAACACGGGCTTTTTGCAGAAAAACCGGGCTGCGCAAGCCGGAAGTGAGAATAAAATGCCCTTCCAAAACCGCTCCCGCAGAGCGAAACACATCCAAAACGTCATCAGTATTCATTTTTCTTGCAATTCCATTTCAGCCATTGACCCGCACTGCGGTGCTCACACTCGGATTTTCCTTCAACTGCGACAGCAGCCGGTTCAGATGTTTGACGTCCCAGACTTCAATGTCGATCAGCATTTCAGTAAAATCAGGCGCGGTGCGCACCATCGACAAGGTATGGATGTTCGCATCATTGGAGGCAATCACCTGGGTCATATCAGCCAAGGAACCCGGCGCATTGATGGCTGACACCGAAATTCGCGCCGGAAAGCGCTCCCGATTGTTCTCGTCAATATCCCAGCGCACGTCGATCCAGCGTTCGGGCTGATCATCGAATGCAGTCAGTGACGGTGACTGGATCGGATAGATGGTGATGCCGGAACCGGGCTGGAGGATACCGACAATGCGATCTCCGGGCACGGCTCCTTCAGGTGCAAAACTGACAGGCAAATCACCGCGCACCCCACGGATCGGCACCGCTCCGTTTTTGGGCTGGCTCGGCTCTGTGCGCGGGGAGCGGCCCGGCAATTGAAACAACATGCCCGCCGCATTGCGAATGCGCGACCAGCCTTCCTCACGCTGCTTGGGCATGGGTGCTGTGACGCGTTCATCCTTGTAATCGGGAAACACTGCCTTGATGACATCAGCAGAAGACAATTCACCGCGCCCGACCGAAGACAGCACATCCTCAATATCCTTGCGCGCCAGACGCGACAAAACCGGCTTGAGACTGTCCTTTGAAAATGTTTTTCCGGTGCGCTCGAAAGCGCGCTCCAGAATGCGTGTTCCAAGACCTGAATATTGCTTGCGAATGGCATTTCGGGTGGCCCGGCGGATGGCGGCGCGGGCCTTGCCGGTGACAACGATTGATTCCCAGGCGGCTGGCGGCACCTGTGCCTTGGAGCGGATGATTTCCACCTCATCGCCATTTTTCAGCACAGTCATCAGCGGCATGATGCGGCCATTGACCTTGGCCCCCACGCAACTGTCCCCGACACCGGTGTGAACGGCATAGGCAAAATCAATCGGTGTGGCTCCGCGCGGCAGCGCAATCACCATGCCTTTGGGGGTAAAACAAAACACCTGATCCTGAAACAGTTCCAGCTTGGTGTTTTCCAGAAAATCTTCCGGATTGTCTCCTTCGGCAAGCTGCTCAATGGTGCGACGCAACCAGGCATAGGCGCCGGTTTCACTGGTAAGGTCTGATCCGGTGCTCTTGTTTGAGCCTCCATCCTTGTAGATGGAATGGGCCGCAACACCATATTCGGCCACCTCATTCATCTCATGGGTGCGGATCTGCAATTCCACGCGCTGGCGCGAAGGGCCGACAATCGTGGTGTGGATCGAGCGATAGCCATTCTGTTTCGAGGTCGAAATATAATCCTTGAAGCGTCCGGGCACCATCGACCATGTGGTGTGAATGGCCCCCAAAGCCTGATAACAATCTTCAATTGTATCAACGATAACGCGAAAGCCGAATATGTCGGAAAGCTGCTCAAAGGACAGCGCCTTGCTTTCCATCTTGCGAAACACCGACCACGGCTTTTTCCGGCGGCTGGTGACATCGGCCTTGATGGCGTGTTTTTCAAACAATTGAGAAAGCGCATCTTCAATATCGGTGAGCACATTTTGTGCGCGTTCAGAAATTTCCGACAGGCGCTGTGTCACCATGCGGTGGGCTTCCGGGTTGATATAGCGAAAGGCAAGTTCTTCCAGCTCTTCGCGCATGCCCTGCATGCCCATGCGCCCGGCCAGCGGCGCATAGATTTCCATGGTTTCTTCGGCAATGCGCAAGCGCTTGTCTTCACGCATATGGCCAAGGGTGCGCATATTGTGCAGCCGGTCGGCCAGCTTGACCAGAAGAACGCGCACATCTTCCGAAATCGCCAGCAGCAGCTTGCGCAGATTTTCAGCCTGTTCAGCCTTGCGCGACACAAGATCGAGCTTCTTAAGCTTGGTCAGCCCTTCCACCAGCTTGCCCATTTCAGGGCCGAAAAGCTCGTCAATCTCGGCGCGAGTGGCAGATGTGTCCTCAATCGTATCATGCAAAAGCGCAACCGCAATCGTCGCCTCATCAAGACGCATCTCGGTCAGAATAGCTGCAACTTCCAGCGGATGGGAAAAATAAGGGTCGCCAGAGGCCCGCCGCTGGTGGCCATGCTTTTGCATGGCATAGACATAAGCCTTGTTGAGCAATGCCTCATTGACGTCCGGCTTGTAGCGCTGGACGCGCTCGACAAGCTCATATTGACGCATCATGGGCAAACTCTCTCAGCACGAAACAGAACATGCGCGGCTATCAAGCAGCGCATGTTATAAATAGCTGGGAAAGAACGCTGGCGAAAGAGCCGAAATCCGTGTCTTGAATATCAGAAATCGTCGCTTTTTTCCGGCGCAACAAGACCCTCGATACCAGCCAGAAGGTCATCTTCCGACATGCGATCAAACGTGATGTTTTCTTCCGGCGCATCGGCAGATTCGTCATGGACTTCATCCGACTGCGCTGCAATAACATCCATTTCCGGCTCGTCCACCTCAACATGCTTTTGCAGCGAGTGGATCAGATCTTCCTTAAGATCGCCCGGTGACAGGGTTTCCTCAGCAATTTCACGCAGCGCCACGACAGGATTTTTGTCATTGTCGCGCGGAACGGTGATGGAGGCGCCCTGACTGATCAGACGGGCACGGTGACCGGCCAGAAGAACCAGCTCAAAGCGGTTCGTAACCTTGTCGATGCAATCTTCAACGGTGACGCGGGCCATAGATGCCCCTTTCATGCGAAGGATTTGATGGAAAACTGGAGCGCTTCTTAACCTGCATTTCAAAAAAACACAAGTGATACCCGTCCTGCCTGACAGACAGGCATGAGCGCAAGGGCTGTAAGTATATCAATTTTCCGATATGATGCAAAGGCAGGATTTGGCCGCCATGAAGCTGACGTTATTTTCATCACAACCTGATTTCACGGGCTGATTTTGCGGACTGACTTTGCAGGGGCGTTTCAGTTTGATTTGAAAAGAAACACCCCGCAGGCCCTTATTTTATCAACAGATCATTTTCGACAAGGACATATTCACAATGTTTGACCAGCGCGAAAAGATTGCTCTTTTTATCGACGGCGCTAATCTTTATGCAACCTCACGCGCACTTGGTTTCGACATAGATTATCGAAAATTGCTGGGCTGGTTTAAAAATCAGGGTTATCTGTTGCGCGCCTATTACTATACGGCACTGATGGAGGATCAGGAGTATTCTTCGATCCGCCCGCTGATCGACTGGCTGGACTATAATGGCTACAAGGTGGTGACCAAGCCCGCCAAGGAATTTATCGATGCCGCGGGGCGGCGCAAATTCAAGGGCAATATGGACATCGAACTCACCGTCGATGCATTTGAACTTGCTGATGTGATTGATCATTACGTCATCTTTTCAGGCGATGGCGATTTCCGTACTCTGGTGCAGGCATTGCAAAGACGGGGCCGCAAGGTCTCTGTGGTTTCCACCATGGCCTCGCAATCATCCATGATTTCCGACGAATTGCGCCGTCAGGCAGACCATTTCATCGATCTGATGTCCCTAAAAAACGAGGTTGGCCGTGCACAAGCGCCGCGTCGACCAGAATCGGAACAGATGGACGATGACGGGGAAGAGGATGAATAAGGCGAGCAATCTGTTGCAGGCTCCCACCGATCCCGACCCCGACTGCCCAATCTGCCCCCGGCTGCATGATTTTATTGCACAATGGCGCATTCAAGAACCCGACTGGTTTAATGCACCAGTGCCACCCTTTCTGCCGCTGGATGGCCGAAAAACCGTGCGCCTGCTCATTGTCGGGCTGGCGCCGGGCTTGCGCGGAGCCAATCGAACCGGACGCCCCTTTACCGGTGACTATGCGGGCGATTTGCTTTATTCAACGCTGATCCGGTTTCATCTGGCGCGTGGCCGTTTCGAGGCGCGCCCCGATGACAGCCTTGAACTGATCGATACAGCCATCGTCAATGCGGTGCGCTGTGTGCCGCCGCAAAACAAGCCGACCGGGCCTGAAATCACCAACTGCCGGGCTTTTCTCATCCCCACCATTCAAAGCTTTCCCAATCTGACTGCGGTGCTGGCATTGGGCACAATTGCCCATCAATCCATGGTGCGCACGCTGGGCGGCAAAGTGTCAGCCCATCCTTTCAAACATGGAGGCCGCTATGAAATCGGCGGGCTGACGCTGTTTTCCAGCTATCATTGCTCACGCTACAACACCAATACAGGTGTGTTGACGCCGGAAATGTTTGCCAGCGTGTTTCGTGATATTGCCGATTTTCTGAACATCCGGCCAGAACAGGTTTTTTAGAACATTTTGTTCCGGTCGCATTCTTGCGACGTCAGATGCAAGCATCTGACTGCAAAATGCTTCAGCCGCGCTCTTTAAGCAGGCGGCCCTTTTCCCGGTTCCAGTCACGCTGTTTTTCGGTTTCGCGCTTGTCATGCAGTTTTTTGCCGCGCGCCACCGCAAGCAGCAGCTTGGCGCGGCCGCGATCGTTGAAATAGATTTTCAACGGCACCAGCGTCATGCCTTCGCGATCAACGCTTTGCCACAGGCGCGACAATTCTCGCTTCGAGACCAGCAGCTTGCGGCGGCGGCGCGGCTCATGATTAAAGCGATTGGCCTGAAGATATTCCGGCAGATAGGAATTGATCAGCCACAATTCACCGCCTTCCACCGAAGCGTAAGATTCCTGGATATTGGCATGGCCACCGCGCAAGGACTTGACCTCGGTGCCGCTCAGCACCAGGCCGGTCTCGAGCGTGTCGAGCACCTCATAAGAATAGCGTGCCTTGCGGTTTTCCGCGGCAACCTTGTTATTGGGATCGGCTTTCCGGTTCTGGCTCATAATGCGCAAATGGCGTATCGGCCTCAGTTTATCAAGCCGGCACTTTTCATGGCCGCATCGATCTGTGCCTGCGCCTCAGCTTCAGCCGTCATAAGAGGCGAGCGTACGACATTTTCAATATGGCCCAGTCTTGACAGCCCATATTTGGCCCCGGCAACACCCGGATCAAGAAAGATCGCCTTATGAAGCGGCAATAAAATATCCTGCAATTCCAGCGCGCGCGCCATGTTTCCCGACAATGTCGCCTGCTGGAACTGCGCACATAAGCGCGGCGCGACATTGGCAGTCACCGAAATGCAGCCAACGCCACCATGGGCGTTAAAACCCAGCGCCGAGGCATCCTCGCCCGAAAGCTGAATAAAATCCTTGCCACAGGTCGCGCGCTGTTCCGAAACGCGCTCCACCTTGCCGGTTGCATCCTTGACACCGATAATATTTGTAAAATCATGCGCCAGCCGCCCCATCGTCTCGGGCGTCATGTCAATCACGGAACGCGGCGGAATGTTGTAGATGATGATCGGCAATGTCGTGGCTTGCGCAACCGTGGCAAAATGCTCGTAAAGCCCGCGCTGGGTCGGCTTGTTGTAATAGGGTGTGACCACCAGAACCGCATCGGCGCCAACATTTTGTGCATGCTGGACCAGTTCGACAGCTTCCTTGGTGTTGTTGGAACCGGCCCCGGCAACAACCGGAACGCGCCCCTTTGCCACCTCGACGCAAAGCTCGACCACACGGTGATGCTCCTGATGCGAAAGCGTTGGCGATTCACCTGTGGTGCCGACAGGCACCAGCCCTGTCGTGCCTTCTTCGATTTGCCATTCCACAAGTTTGCGAAAGGCTTTCTCGTCGAAATTCCCGTTCGTGTCGAACGGCGTGACGAGCGCGGTGAGCGAGCCTCTCAGCATGAAATCCAACTCCTTGGAAGTTTCTTTTAAAAACCCGGTGATCGGGCAAGATGATGGCTTCTAACGCAAACCCTGCCAAGGCACCATAGGACAGGCTCCAGAAATTATTCTTTTAAGGCCAGGACCTGTTCAAGAGACAGGCTTTATCTTTCCCTGTTTCTTGAAATCCTTGCATAATTCTATATCCGTTTTGTTGTTTTAGAGCGCCGTGCGTCCTGTCGGACGCACAAAGGACGCTCTAACTCTTTGAATCAGCATCGGAATTATCCAAAAACCGATTCCACTTTTTGGTCCGATGCTCTAATTTTGCATGTCTGCTGCGCAAGTCAGGAATAATGACCATGAACACAACCGAACCCATTCGTATCGCCATTGTCGGCCATGGAAATCTTGGGCGCGGAGTTGAAGCGGCCATGAAACATAATCACGACATGCGCCTGACCGGGATCTATACACGCCGCCCCCCTGCCCGGCTTAAGCCGCTAAACCCTGAAACACCTGTCTTTGCCATTGAAGAGCTAGACCAGCACACCGACCGCATTGACGTTCTGATCTTGTGTGGAGGCTCCAGACAGGACCTGCCGCAACAGGGCCCAAAATATGCGACCTTGTTCAATACGGTTGACAGTTTTGACACCCATGCGCGCATTCCCGATTATTTTTCAGCCGTGGATGCAGCCGCAAAACCCAACGCCAAGACAGCGCTGATTTCGGCAGGATGGGATCCGGGCATGTTCTCCATCAACCGGGTGCTTGGCGAAGCGCTTTTGCCCAATGGGGAAACGCACACTTTCTGGGGTGACGGCTTGAGTCAGGGTCATTCCGATGCCCTGCGCCGCGTTCCCGGTGTTGCAGGCGCTGTGCAATATACACGGCCCGTTCCAGCAGCAGTCGAACAGGCGCGCAGCGGCTTGCGCTTGCCCCTCACCACCCGCGAAAAACACAGGCGCGACTGTTTTGTTGTGCTGGATGAAGGTGCCGACCCGGAAATTGTGCGTCAGGCAATCGTCACCATGGAGCATTATTTTGTCGATTATGACACAATAGTGAACTTCATCAGCGCCGAAGAACTGGCCCGCGACCATTCTGCAATGCCCCATGGCGGCTTTGTCATCCGCAGCGGACACACTTCTGAAAACATCACCCAGACAATTGAATACAGCCTCAAGCTTGAGAGCAATCCGGAATTTACCTCAAGCATTCTGGTTGCCTATGCCCGTGCCGTGCACCGCCTGCATGCTATGGGCCAATATGGGGCCAAAACAGTGTTTGACGTGCCCCCCGGGCTGCTTTCTGTCAAAAGCGCAGAACAATTGCGCGCAGACTATTTGTAACTTTTCAAGAGACGATATTTTCAAAGCAGGCTCGTGAATTTTCAGATTCATGAACCTGCTTTAAGACTTTGTTTTTACGCATGTCTCTCGAACTTAAAGCCTGTCTCCCGAGCTGGGAACCAGTTTCGGGGTAAAGACATGCGTAATAATAACTTAAAGCGTGTCGCGTGAATCTGAAAGATTGCGACACGCTTTAAGAACCAGTTTCAAGAATCTTCAACAGGGCGTCTTTTTTCCTGTAATATAACCGTCAAACAGCAAGCCTATTTCTGACCTTGAACACCAATGCGAATCAAGGTCTGCACCAGTGGTCTGGCCCCCTGATCGCAGGAGGGCTGGCTTGTGAAAATTGCAATTATCGGTACCGGATATGTTGGGCTGGTTTCGGCCGCCTGCCTTGCAAGCTGGGGACATGAGGTCGTCGGCATCGACAAGGATGCAGGCAAGATCGCCAGTTTGCGGCAAGGCATCATGCCGATTTATGAGCCGGGCCTTGAAGAATTGATCAGTCAGGCCGTCGGACAAGGGCTGCTTTCCTTTACAACCAGTGCCGCGCCCGCAATTGCGGGGGCCGACATCGTCATGATTGCGGTGGGAACCCCGCCAAGGCTGCGCGACGGTGAAGCCGACCTTTCCTTTATCTATGCGGCAGCAAAAGAGATTGCGGCATCGCTCAATGGCTTTACCGTGGTGGTGACCAAATCCACCGTTCCCGTCGGCACCGGCGATGACATTGAGCGCATCATTGCCAGAACGCGCCCCGATGCCCGTTTTGCGATTGCATCAAACCCGGAATTCCTGCGTCAAGGCAGCGCCGTTGCCGACTTCCAGGCACCTGACCGCGTGGTCATTGGCGTTGATGACGAGCGGGCGGGCGTCCTGTTGCAGGAGCTTTACGAGCCGTTGCGGCTTCAGGGCATTCCGGTCATGACCACGCAGAGGCGCACCTCCGAACTGATCAAATACGCCGCCAATGCCTTTCTGGCGGTAAAAATCTCCTACATCAACGAAATGGCGGACCTGTGCGAGAGCGTTGGGGCAGATGTGCGCGATGTGGCGCTTGGCATGGGGCTCGACCGGCGCATCGGTGCGGCATGTCTTCATGCCGGTCCCGGATATGGCGGCTCCTGCTTTCCAAAAGACACGCTTGCCCTGCTTCGCACCTCGCAGGACCATGGGGTGTCGCTGCGCATCATTCAGGAATCAATCGTTGCCAATGATGCGCGCAAACGGCGCATGGCGCTAAAAGTCCTGAATGCGCTTGGCGGAAATTCAGAGGGCCGCAGCGTTGCCATTTTAGGCCTCACCTTCAAACCGGAAACCGACGATATGCGCGAGGCAGCCTCGATCCCGCTGATCGAGGCCTTGCAAAGGGTCGGCCTGCATATCCGCGCCCACGATCCTCAGGGCATGGCCAATGCACGCAGCCTGCTGAACGATGTTGAATTCTTCGATGATCCTTATGAATGCGCTTCCGGTGCCGATGTCGTGGTGATGATGACCGACTGGAAGGCGCTGAAACGGCTTGATCTGGGCAGGCTGGCGCAGGTGGTAAGAAACCGGGTGCTGGTTGATTTTCGCCATGTCTTTGATCCTGTCGAAGCGCGCCAGCACGGCTTTTCATTGAGCACGATCGGTGTGCAGCAAGAAGCAGCCCCCGAAATGACAAAACAGGCCCCGCCTGTTGTCACCCGCATCCGCCATCACACTCCTGTCATGCAAAACAGGTGATATGCCGCTCATGGAAACTTCTGCCAATGACAAATCACCCCCCATGCCGGAAGGCCGCAAATACCGGGCCTTGTTCATTTCCGACCTTCATCTGGGCATGCGCGGCAATCAGGCCGAGGCACTGCTGGAATTTTTGAAACATCATGACGCCAGGACCATCTATCTGGTCGGCGACATTGTTGATGGCTGGAAACTGCGCTCAGGCTGGCACTGGCCGCAAAGCCATAATGACGTTGTGCAAAAATTGCTGCGCAAGGTGCGCAAGGGCACCAGAATCATCTATATTCCCGGCAATCATGATGAATTCCTGCGCGAATTTTACGGCCTGCATTTTGGCGGCATCGAGGTGCAGGAAACAGCGGTGCACGAGGCAGCCGATGGCAAGCGCTACCTCGTCATTCATGGCGATATATTCGATGTGGTTGTGCGCCATGCCCGATGGCTGGCCTATCTGGGCGACTGGGCCTATGAGGCGGCGCTCAAGCTTAGCACCTATGTCAACCTGATCCGGCGCAAGCTCGGCTTCACCTACTGGTCCTTGTCAGCCTGGGCCAAGCACAAGGTCAAGAATGCCGTCAGTTTTATCGGAAAATTTGAAGAGACACTGACTGCCGAAGCACGGCGCCATGATGTCGATGGTGTCATCTGCGGCCATATTCACAGCGCCGCCATGCGCGATTTCGACGGTTTTACCTATATCAATACCGGTGACTGGGTTGAAAGCTGCACAGCCGTAGTCGAGCATGAGGATGGGCGGATGGAAATCATCCAATGGGCGACAATGAGCCGGTTGCTCAATGAGCAGCGTTCGCTTGTTCTTGCGCCCTGGCGGCGGCGGGCGGCGTAAACGATATGCGTATTCTTATCGTCACCGATGCCTGGCGCCCGCAAGTCAATGGCGTGGTGCGTACCCTTGAAAAACTTGCCGAGGCGCTGCACCAGCAGGGCGTCGAGGTGGAGTTCCTGACACCTGAAGGCTACCCGACGCTGCCGCTGCCGTCTTACCGGGAGATCAGACTGGCGCTGGTCACGCCACGGCAGATTGGCAGGCGCATCAAGGATGTCGCGCCCGACATCATCCATATCGCCACAGAAGGTCCGTTGGGGATTTTGGCACGGCGCGCCTGTCTTGCCAGCAAAAAACCATTCACCACCAGCTATCACACGCGGTTTCCTGAATTTTTGAGCGCCCGAACGCCGGTGCCGGAAAGCTGGAGCTATGCCTGCATGCGCCGCTTCCACAATGCCGGTCAGGGGATGTTGGTGGCGACACCCTCGCTGGAAATGGAACTGGACGCAAAAGGCTTCACCAATCTCAGGCTGTGGACACGCGGGGTGGATACGCAGCTTTTCAACCCCGCAAAAAGAGTTGAGCTTGATCTGCCACGCCCGATTTTTTTGAATGTTGGCCGCGTTGCGGTGGAAAAAAACCTGCCGGCTTTTCTTGATCTCGACCTGCCGGGCAGCAAGGTGGTGGTGGGCGATGGCCCCGACATGGCCCAGTTGAAAGCACGCTATCCAGACGTGCATTTCCTTGGCACGCGCCTCGGCGAAGAACTGGCGGGCATTTATGCGGCAAGCGATATTTTTGTTTTTCCCAGCCGCACCGACACATTTGGCAATGTGCTGCTGGAGGCTCTGGCCAGCGGCTGTCCGGTTGCGGCCTATCCGGTGACCGGCCCCATCGATATTGTCAGCAATTTCCAATGTGGCGTGCTGTCGGATGATTTGCGCGTGGCCGCACTCGCAGCCCTTGATATACCACGAGAAAACGCCCGCAACCGTGCGCTCGCCTATAGCTGGGCGGAATGTGCCGCACAATTTCTGTCACATCTTCGACCCGGCGCAAATCAGGCGGCAGCCTGAATTTCCCAAGAGGACACACCCGATGTCAGGCGCTCTCACTTTTCACAAGGCGGCGACAGACCCGAATGGACCGACAAGGCTTGACAAGGCCGTGCGGCAAAACCCGCTTTTCTCCGAAGCAGGCCTGTCTGAACGGCTTTTTGCTCATGTTTTCAAAGGGCTGGTCTATCCACAAATATGGGAAGACCCCGATGTGGACATGCAGGCCCTCAAGATCAGGCCCGGCGACCGCATCGTCACCATCGCCTCAGGCGGCTGCAATGCTCTTTCCTACCTGATTGCCGATCCGGCAAGCGTCGAGGCGGTTGACCTCAACACGGCGCATGTTGCCTTCAACCGGCTGAAACTGGCTGCGGCCACCCATTTTGACGACTATGAGACCTTCTACCGCTTTTATGGCAAGGCAAACGATAAACAAAATATCGCCGCCTATCAGCGCTTCATCCGGCCGCATCTGGATGCAACAAGCCGGGCCTATTGGGAGAAGCGGACCTTGTCTGGCCGCCGCCGCATCTCGATATTCTCACGCAATTTATACAGGCACGGCTTGCTTGGCGACGCCATCATCGACCGCGAAACGTGGGACCGCGTACACGCCATTCTGCAGGAAAGCCCGCGCAAGCGCGCCGCCCGCACCCGCGCCGCGACGCCCGCGTTGCTGAAGGGACTGCTGTTCGGCCCCGATGGCGCAGCGTTTTCGCCGACGCACACCCGCAAGGGCGACAGGCTCTACCGCTACTACGTCAGCCAGACGTTGTTGAAGCATGGGGCCGGATCCTGCCCCATCG
Organism: Aquamicrobium segne; assembly: GCF_042656785.1. Classification (NCBI taxonomy): domain Bacteria; kingdom Pseudomonadati; phylum Pseudomonadota; class Alphaproteobacteria; order Hyphomicrobiales; family Phyllobacteriaceae; genus Aquamicrobium; species Aquamicrobium segne. The sequence goes on along the minus strand of NZ_JBHSLL010000018.1, from coordinate 12,308 downwards.
GCCGCGTGCCCGCGGGCGAGATCGAGGCCGCGGTCTTCGACCAGCTGCGCGCCGTGTTCCGCCAGCCCGAGATCGTGGCCGGGACGTGGGAGGCGGCGAGCGCCCACGCCAGCGACATCACCGAAGCCGACGCCCGCGCCGCCCTGCAGCAGATCGACCCGCTGTGGGACGAACTCTTCCCCGCCGAGCAGGCGCGTATCGTGGCGCTGCTGATCGAGCGCGTGGACATCGGCACGGATGGACTCAACGTCCGGCTGCGCATGGATGGTCTGGGGAGCCTCGCCCGCGAGATGCGGGCTGGAGACATGGGAGCGGCCGCATGACCCGCGAGCCGCCGATCCCCGAGACCATGACGCTCCACGTTCCGTTCCGCATCGTGAAGCGCGGCGGGCGCAAGGAGATGCAGCTTCCCCATGGCGTACGGCCAGACCGGAGGACGGACAACACGCTGGTCAAGGCACTGGCCCGCGCGTTTCGCTGGAAGCGTCTGCTGGAGTCGGGTGAGTTCGCTACCATCGCCGAACTGGCCGAACGCGAGGGGATCGCGACGTCCTACATGACCCGCGTCCTACGGCTCACGCTGCTCGCGCCTGACATCATCGACGCGATCCTGGACGGGAAGCAGGGGCCGGAGGTGACGCTGGCGCGGGTACTTGAGCCATTTCCGACGGATTGGGAACAACAGTGTTCAATATGGATGCCAAATGATCGTCATGCGGTTAATAAATGAAATGCCATAATTCAACTTGCATCCTGACACTCACATTCTTTTCGGCGTGGGCGAGGTCCACCTGTACGAACGCTGCTGGGCAATCAATCAAGTGGCGGAGGGAAAGGGACTGCGATCGAACCTTCTCCGTGATAAGTGCTTGTTTTTCTTCCATAAATTATACGCCGGCACCACAAATCCTGTATAGACAGAATAGAGTGTCCTAAGTTTAAATGATACGTCCTCCGCCAGATCAGCTTGGGTCCAGCGGAGGATGGCGTTCAGTGGCTCAGGCCCGCGGCTATCATGCCCGCACCTCCTGCCGCTGGAACACGACATAGGCGAGCGTGAACAGGACCAGCATCGCGGCGATCAGGCCGGAGATCTGGGGCCAGACGATCAGCAGGCTCTGCATGGTCGGTAGCGGTGCGCCGATCACCGCGCCCTGCATCTGGTGCATGAATAGTGGCCCGACGGAGCGCGCGGCCGGGTCGAGCAGCAGCCCCGTTATCTCTCCGTAGAGCGTCTGTGGCGAGACGCGGGCAATCGCCTGCTGCCACTCAAAGCGGTTGAGCACGCTCGTCGGATCAAACGGGTCGATCGGCGCGACGATGCCGGCCAGCAGCGGCGCGATCATGCCCCAGAACACCGTCAGCACCAGCCAGACCGACAGCGCCGCCAAGGCCGAGGTGGCAGGCGAGCGGATGACGGTCGAGAATGCGATGGCAAGCGCGAGCCAGACACCGGCATAGGCGACCGTCGCGGCAAGCCACGAGATGCCGCGCACGATATCCGCGCCCGACGGCGGCAGGCCTAGGAAAAGCATGCCGAGCCCGACCATCATCAACCAAAGCGTCAGCAATGCGATTGCGATGACCAACAGGCCGCCAAGGAATTTTCCGAATAGCACGGCGTCGCGATAGATCGGCTGGGCAAGCAGCCGGCTCATGGTGCGCCGGTTGAACTCGCCGTTGATGGCGTCGAAGCCGAGCGCGATCGCTACTAGCGGCAGCAGGAAGCCGAGGAAGGCGGCAAAGGACGGCAGCGGTTCACGCGCCACGGTGAACAGCTTGAGGAACAGATAGGCGTCCTCGGCGGTTGTCTCGCGGATTCGGTCGATGGCGCCGTACACCGCGCCGATCGCGGTGAGAAGCACCAGTAGCATGATGAGATGCATGCGGGCGCTGGTCATATGATCGGCGGCTTCCTTGAGCGCGACCGTGCCGACGCCCCTGAACGGAGAATCTTCACGCTGCATTGGCAACCTCCCTGAAATAGCGGTTGTAGGCGTCGTCGAGGCGGGCGCGGCGCAGGTCGAGGTTCTTCAGTCTGCCGCCGGCCTCGACCACGAGTTTTGCAAGATCGGACCGCACGTCACGCGTCGCCTCGACCTGCCAGAGGCCGTGGGAGGCGGCTGCAACCGACGTCACGCCGTCGGTCTTGTCCGCGAGTTGGCCGAGGTCGATCCCATCGGCCTCAACATCGATGACGAAGGAACCGTGCCCGATCTTCGTGGCCAGTTCCTCGATGGTGCCGAAGAAGCCGATGCGCCCCTTGTTGAACAGCGCCACGCGGCTGCATATCGACTGCACCACGTCGAGCATATGCGAGGACAGCAGGATGGTCATGCCGCCGCGCGACAGGTCGAGGATGAGGTCGAGCAGTTCCTGCGTCGATTGCGGATCGAGGCCCGAGGTCGGCTCGTCGAGGATCGCTATCCTGCAGTCGCGCATCAGCAATTCGGCAATGCCGAGGCGCTGGCGCATGCCCCGCGAATAGGTGGCGACCGGACGGTCCGCGCCTTCCGTCAGCCGCACCTTGTCGAGTGCTGCCGCGATGCGCTCCTTCGCCGGTTCGCGCGACATGCCGGCGAGCTTCGCCGTATAGGCGAGGTTTTCCCTGCCGGTCATCGTGTCGTAGAAGCCGACGGAGTCCGGCAGGTAGCCGACCTCGCGCTTGACCTCCAGTGGCCGGCGCAGCGGGTCCTTGCCGAGAATGCTGACGCTTCCTTCGCTTGCTTCGGTCAGACCGAGCAGCATCAGGATCGTCGTGGTCTTGCCGGCGCCGTTTGGGCCAAGCAGGCCGATCACCTCACCCTGGTTGACGGAGAGGTCGATGCCGGCCACGGCCACCGCGTCGCCATAGCGCTTGGCAAGGCCCTTCGCTTCGAGAACGATCGTACTCATCGCCGCCCATACCTCATGACTGCACCGCCCAGCACCAGAACCGCGACGGCGATCACGCCAAGCCCGGCAGCGCCCCACAGGGTGGAGGTCTTCACAGTAACGCGGAACTGCACGTTTTCGGAGACGGTGTCGTTGGAGGCCCGCACCGACACCATGTAATCGCCGGCGATCGCCTGTTCAGACGGGGTGATTTTTACATTGACCTCGCCGGTGGAGTTCGGCGCGATCTGGGCAACTTCCTTCGGCTCGAACTCGACGGTCCAACCGGAGGGCGGCGTGGCGGAAAGCTCCAGATCGGTCGCGGGAGCAGTTCCGGTGTTGACGAGCGTGAAGGTGAAGCTCGACTCCCTGCCGGCTACCGCCTCGCCAGACAGGCGCTCCTGCGGGCCGACGATGGCGAGTTGCGGTTCGCCTGTTACGTCGAGACTGAGCTGGGTGGTCCCGGAAAGCCCTTCGCCGGAAACCTCGAACCCGGCTTCATAGCGCCCGGCCGCGACCCCACGCGATGGGATCACCTCCATTGTCACCGTCTCCGTGGCGCCTGCGGCGATGGGCAGGCCGGTGATCTCTTCCGAGCCATAACCCTTCTTGAAGCGTGTCTGGAAGCCGGCCGGCACGCTGGCTGTCAGATTGAACAGCCCGTCTTCCGCACCTTCGTTCTTCACCTTGATCTTGAAGGAGAAGGTCGAGCGCGCTGTGCCGCGTAACGCAGGCAATTCGGGCTCAAGCGAAAGGCCGGAGGCGGCCTCCTCGGTTTCCGACAGGCGTACCACAAGCGGCAGGGTCACCGTCTCAGTTGCGGTGCGGGCGCGGACCTCGATGGCATGTTCGCCGTCGGTGGAAGCACCTTCCGGCGGGGTGAGTTCGAGCGTCAGCCGCTCGGTCGAATCCGGCGAGACGATCGCTGCCGTCACCTCGCGGCCGCCGCCCTTCAGTGACCACGCCCAGCCTTCCGGCACGCCCGACACTTCGATCGTGGCGCGCTGGGGCGGCAGCTTTTCATTGCGCAACGACAGCGAAACCGACTGTGTTTCGCCCGGCTTGATGGTCATCTCGGGCCAGGACGTCGTCAGCCAGAAGCCGCTGAGTTCGGCAGATTGCTGCGCCGCAGGAGTTTCCTGTGCGCCAAGCGGCAGCGGCGCCATCAGCGTTGCGCCGAGCGCGGCTGCCATCAATGTTGCGGTAAATGTCCTCATCATGTTCTCCCCTATTCACAACGAACAGTCAGCAAAGCGGAAGGCACGCCCTAACGAATGACGAGCAGGAGCCGCGCCCCTCCGCGGAAAAGTTCGAACGCGATTGTGCCGCGCGTTTCGCCGAGCAGCCGCGTCAGTTCGGCCACGGTCCCGACCGGCCGGCGGTTGACGGCGACGATGACGTCGCCGGTGCGCAGACCTGCCTGTGCGGCGGGACTGCCCGGAGCCACGTTAGCGACCAGCACGTTGCCGGACGCATCCTGGAAATCCGCACCGGCCAGACGGTCGGGCATGGCTCTCGCCGAGGCGCGCGAGGGACCTGTTTCGCCACTCACCGTCATGGTGGCGGTCTGGCGGATGCCCTCGCGCAGATAGGCGATCTCCACCCGCGAGCCCGCGGGCGACAGGCCGATGCGGTTGCGCAAATCTGCCGAACCTGCGATCTCGCGCCCGTCGACGGCGACGATAATGTCACTGGCCTGAATGCCGGCTTCGGCAGCGGGCGAGCCGTCTTCAACGCTGGCGACAACGGCGCCGAAGCTGGCATCGATGCCCAGAGCCTCGGCAAGGTCGGGCGTCAGGTCCTGGATCGAGACGCCGATGCGTCCGCGCCGGACCTCGCCATGCGCGATTAGCTGCGTCATCACCGCCGATGCCATGTCGATGGGAACGGCGAAGCCGATGCCGACATTGCCGCCGGCCGGCGCGATGATCGCGGTGTTGATACCGACAAGCTGGCCGTTCGCCGTCACCAGCGCGCCGCCCGAATTGCCGGGATTGATCGAGGCGTCGGTCTGGATGAAGTCTTCATAGCCTTCGACGTTCAGCCCGCTGCGGCTCAGCGCGCTGACGATGCCGGAGGTGACGGTCTGGCCGAGCCCGAACGGATTGCCGATGGCGACCACATTGTCGCCGACGCGCAGACGCGACGGATCGCCCAGCCGCAGGGCGGTCAGGTTTGACGCATCAACCCTGAGCAGGGCGATGTCGGTCGCCTTGTCGCTGCCGACCAGTTCGGCCGTGAAGCGGCGGCGATCCTTCAGCGTCACCGCGATCTCGCTCGCGCCGTCGACGACATGGTGGTTGGTGAGAATGTAACCCTTGTCCGCGTCGACGATGACGCCGGACCCGGCGCTCATGCGGGGCCTTTGCTGCGGCATCTGCGGCAGGTCGAAGAAGCGCCGGAAATAGGGATCGTTGAAGAGCGGGTTGGTTTCGGCAGACGCGCGAGACGTGACCGCGATGTTGACCACCGCGGGCGTGATCTCCTCCAGAACATCGGGCAACGAACGCTCGACACGCACGCCGGATGCCACATCCTGTGCGGCAACGGGCGGCACAGCGCCACCGGAAAACGACAATGCAAGGCACGTGAGAAGGATGGCGACAATCTGCGGGGCGCGAGGCAGGCCGATGAACATTGTCGATCTCCCGATATTTTTCCTTCGTGTAGGATACGGCGCTGCCGTCGCACCGGAAGAGATCTTCCGCCGCCGGTCATTCCCGCGCCTGGTTCGATTGGAAATGAACCCCGCCCGGAGGCGAGGTTCCCGGATCATTGTGGCCGGCCGTCTCGCGAGAGGGACGACACCTGCGCCGCCGCATGGAACATCAGCGCCGAGGCCGCCGTGCGCCGATCCCATCCAGCCATCACCAGCCTGTCGAGCAAAGATTCGAACAGCGGGGCCAATGCCATGCGCGCTTCCGCATCGTGCGACAGGAACTCGGCCGGGGGATGATGCGGCACAGGCACACGGTCAAAGTCTGGCATGAGGCTCATGTCAGTCTCCAATCTATGCTTTGCTCCTGACCGCTCCCGACATGGGAGCGGTCACTTTCAGCGCGAGATGGTCAGAAGTCCATGCCGCCCGCGGGCATCGCCGGGGCTGCTTCCTTCTTCGGCTTTTCAGCGATCATCGCCTCGGTGGTCACCAGCAAGCCGGCGACGGACGCCGCGTCCTGCAAGGCAGTACGCACCACCTTGGCCGGGTCTATGACCCCCTGTGCGAAGAGATCGCCATACTCGTCGGTCTGGGCGTTCCACCCGTAAGCAAAATCGGGCTTCTCCCGCAGCTTGCCGACGATGATCGAACCTTCGGCGCCGGCATTTTCGGCGATCTGGCGCACCGGCGCCTCGATGGCCCGGCGCACGATCTCCACGCCGTGCTTCTGGTCGACATTGTCGGTCTGGATACTGTCGAGTGCCTTCTGCGCACGCAGCAGCGCCACGCCGCCGCCCGGCAGAATACCCTCCTCAACAGCCGCGCGGGTCGCATGCAACGCGTCATCGACGCGGTCCTTCTTCTCCTTGACCTCGACCTCGGTCGCACCGCCGACGCGGATCACCGCGACGCCGCCGGCGAGCTTGGCCAGCCGCTCCTGAAGCTTCTCGCGGTCGTAATCGGAGGTCGTCTCCTCGATCTGCGCCTTGATCTGCTTCACGCGGCCTTCGATCTCGGCTTTTGAACCAGCGCCATCGACGATGGTGGTGTTCTCCTTCTCGATGACGACCTTCTTGGCGCGGCCGAGCATCTCCAGCGTGACATTCTCCAGCTTGATGCCGAGATCCTCGCTGATCGCGGTGCCGCCGGTGAGGATGGCGATGTCCTCCAGCATGGCCTTGCGGCGATCGCCGAAGCCCGGCGCCTTGACGGCCGCGACCTTCAAGCCACCGCGCAGACGGTTGACGACCAGCGTGGCCAGCGCCTCGCCCTCGACATCCTCGGCGATGATGACCAGCGGCTTGCCGGACTGGACGACCGCTTCGAGCACGGGAAGCATGGCTTGAAGGTTGGAGAGCTTCTTTTCATGGATAAGGACATAGGGATCCTCGAACTCGACCCGCATCTTGTCCTGATTGGTGATGAAGTAGGGCGAGAGATAGCCGCGGTCGAACTGCATGCCCTCGACCACTTCCAGCTCGGTCTCAGCAGTCTTGGCTTCCTCGACGGTGATGACGCCCTCATTGCCGACTTTCTGCATCGCTTCCGCGAGGAAACGTCCGATCTCGGAATCACCATTGGCGGAGATGGTACCGACCTGGGCGATCTCGTCGTTCTTCGAGATCTTGCGCGCATTGGCTTTGAGTTCGGCGACAACCGCGTCCACAGCCTTGTCGATGCCACGCTTCAGGTCCATCGGGTTCATGCCCGACGCGACGGCCTTGGCGCCTTCCTTGACGATGGCCTGCGCCAGAACGGTCGCGGTCGTGGTGCCGTCGCCGGCCAGATCGTTGGTCTTGGAGGCAACTTCGCGAACGAGCTGCGCGCCCATGTTCTCGAACTTGTCCTCGAGCTCAATTTCCTTGGCGACGGAAACGCCGTCCTTGGTGATACGCGGCGCGCCGAACGATTTGTCGATGACGACGTTGCGTCCCTTGGGGCCGAGCGTCACCTTGACGGCATTGGCGAGAATGTCGACGCCGCGCAGCATCTTCTCGCGGGCTTCGGTGTTGAATTTGACTTCTTTGGCAGCCATTGGATCACTCCTTCTATAGGCAGCTTTCATTGACTGGTTGATGATCGAAGAATCCGTCAGGCGGCCTTCTTCAGCGTGGCGGTCTGCTCGATCACGCCCATCACGTCGCTTTCCTTCATGATGAGCAGGTCTTCGCCGTTCAGCCGGATCTCGGTGCCGGACCATTTGCCAAACAGGATGCGGTCCCCGACCCTGACGTCGAGCTCAATGATCTTGCCCGCATCGTCGCGGGCACCGGGGCCGACCGCGATCACTTCGCCTTCGCTCGGCTTTTCCTTGGCAGTGTCAGGAATGATGATGCCACCGGCCGACTTTTCTTCGGCTTCGATGCGGCGGACCAGGATACGGTCATGCAATGGACGGAACGTCATATCGTTCTCCTTTCAGGACAAACAGATTGTGAGAGGTCCCTGCGCTCCGGTCCGCTGAGAACCAGAGCGAGGCCGCGCAACCCTTAACGGCGTTACGCGCATATCGATCTGGTTTCGATGAATTGAGATTTCAAGAGGAAAGAATAAAAAATTATCACTCACCTCGACCGGCTGCTAGCAGCATGAAAACATGTAATAATTTGCTTGTCGGGCATAACAGATATCTTGAAATTTTGTGCATATGAGCCAAAATCCTTTCATCAGCGTGCATCATGCGCACGCCTGGCAATCTTGAGACAGATCGGAGTTTTGGAACAACACGACAGGAAGGAGGGCAACGATGCGTAGAAGCGGTTTTTCGATGATCATTCCATCACTCGCGCCACGAGCCGAAGACATTGCGCTAGACCGGCTCTTGTCGCCAGCCTGCCACTACCGGCATCCCGAGGATGTGCTGCGCGACGACACGCTCGAACGCAGCGAAAAACGCGCTATCCTGGCATCATGGGCATCTGATGCGTGCGCTGTTGAGTCAATGCCGACGCTACGCCAGCCGCCGGGTGCGGATAAGCCAGTTTCGTTCGATATCATCATGGACGCGCTGCGGCGTCTTGATCGCGACGACATCGGGGCGGACGATGCCGTATGCGGATCCGCAGACCATCACCATCGTCTTCACGCATGAAACGACAAAGGAGAGACATATGCCAGCGATCGTCAGTCGTGAATTCCGGATGCAGATGGAAGGCTACGGCCTGACCACAGCCGAAATCCACTATCACCTGCCGGATCACCCGAGCCTGTTGCAGGTCTATGTCTGGCAGGATTACGACCTCGCCCCGAAATTTCCCGAACTGCGCGGCTTTCTGGACTACTGGACCGAGACGCTGGAGGGCGCGCTGCACTCCGTGCGCGTCGCCCACCACCGTCTGATCCAGCCATCAGAATGGAAAGCCGTCGACGGGATCATATCCGTTCACTGAAGCCCGGCGGGAATTCCCTGATAGCTACCGAGAGTACCCCGAACTCGCGTGCGTCGTGCTCCCTGAACGAGGCCCGCTCGCATTGCAGCCTTCATGAAGCTCCGGCGCGCCTCCTTCGCAGAGCGCCATCCGTCGAGTGCGTCCCGACAGGCAGCAATGGCATTCCGCCAACGACGTCCACGTGCCCAGTCCGGCCATTCGCGCTCAAGGCATTCCAGTGCTTCGAAGCTTGTGGCCACTTTCCGAAATCCGGTATGTGGCATACGCAGAATTACTGGCTCAGTGAACATAATGTCAGCCATTACTTTCTCCTTGTTTTCTGATCGTCTTTTAAGAGCAAGCAACTGATCGTTCTGAACGATCATGGATGATCTGGGCATCCCAACGTGCCTCTTCAACCCTCCATCCGCAGCTCAGTCCAGGCCGTCATCATCAGGTTCAAGCAGATCGATGAGTTGGCCGACGCGCGTGCCCGGCAGCGGTCGCCCTTCGCTCATCAACGCCTCATCATTGTGGAGCCAATTCCAGGCCTCGCGAAGTTCATCCGCGCTTGCCCCGGTTGCGACAAGCGTGGCAGCCAGATCGTCATCTATATGGCCAAGGACTGAAACGATGTCTTCATAGGTCATGGCAGGTCTCCATTCATATTAACAACCAACTCATCAGATGGTGGAGTTGTTCTCAAATTCCAGCAGGCTGAAATCGCTGTAGAAATTTTCTGCCGTCACCCTCTTGAAACTCTGAAATGAAGGAACCAGATCGATTGTGCGCCGCTGCCACTACGGGGCGGCGCCGGCCAAAAGCCGTACAATCTTGTACCCATGTTGCTTCAAGGAGGATGTGGCTATGAGAACCACTTTCGATTTTTCTCCCCTGTTCCGGTCGAGCATCGGCTTCGACCGTCTGGTCAATGCGCTGGAGGCAGCCAGCCGCGCCGAGAGCATCGACAACTGGCCGCCCTATGACATCGCAAAGACTGACGAAGAGGACTACCGCATCACCATGGCGGTGGCCGGCTTCAGCGAAGACGAGCTTTCCATCACGCAGGAGCAAAACATGCTTCTCGTGGCGGGCAGCAAAACCACCGACGAGAATGCGCAGTATCTGCATCGCGGCATTGCCGGACGCTCGTTCCAGCGTCGCTTCCAGCTCGCCGACCACGTACGAGTTGAAGGCGCGACTCTCGTCAACGGCCTCCTGACAATCGATCTTCGGCGTGAGATCCCGGAGGAGATGAAGCCTCGTCGGATTGCGATCTCGTCGCAGGAGAAGACGATGCAGATTGAATCCTCTTCGCACACCAACGAGCAGATCGCAGCCTGACGCTTTTGTCAGTCTACGGATCGCCAGCGCCGGGCCACGCGTCCGGCGCCATCGGCGAAGCTGTGTCCAATTGTTCAGAACAGAAGGAGAGTAACCATGAACGTACGTGACCTGATCCCCTGGGGCCGTGACACGAGCAGCAATCAGGCTCCCGCTGTCTATCGTGAAGAGGACCGCAATCCGTTCCTGTCGCTGCACCGGGAAGTCAATCGCCTGTTCGATGATGTCTTTCGCTCGTTTGATCGAAACCTGCCAGCTTTTGACTCTCTGGCTTCCTTCGGACGGGGGTGGCCAAGCCTCGAAATCTCCGAGACTGAAAAGGAGGTCCGCATAACCGCGGAAGTGCCAGGTCTGGAGGAAAAGGACATCGAACTGGTTCTGGATGACGGTGTGCTGACGCTAAGAGGCGAAAAGCGATCTGAGACCGAGGACAAGGACAAGCAGTTCTCGGAACGCTTCTACGGCCGTTTCGAGCGCCGTATCCCGGTTGGAAGGGAAATCGTCGAGGACAAGATCGACGCCAGGTTCAGGAATGGCGTGCTCAACCTCGTCCTTCCCAAGACCGAAAAGGCACAGTCGCAGGTAAAACGCATAGCGATCAAGAGCTGACGACGGTTTCTGCGCCGGCGGGTTCGTTGCGCCCGTCGGCGCCGACCTTCACCGATCACGGAGGAAGAACCATGAACATTGCTGCAAGAAGGACATCAATGGCAGATGGTCCTGTCGACCGGGCCGTGCCGGGAGCCAACGACAATCGTCGCACGATGCTGTCAATGGGACGCTCCTTATTCCCCAGCGATGCCGTGGCCAGGATCTACCGCCCATCTCGCTCGGCGACTACCAGTGCTCCGCCGCGCGATCAATGGAAGCTCGTGCTCGAGGCGCGCAGCCCGTCTTTTATCGAACCGCTCATGGGCTACACCGGCAGCCGGGACACACTGAAGCAGGTCGATCTTAAGTTCCCGACGCTGGCGTCTGCGATCCGTTACGCGCAGCGGCAGGGTCTTTGCTATGTCGTGGACGTACCAAAGGATAAGGCTAGGATTACCATGGATAAGTCTGGAGAAAAGCGAAACACATTCTCCGATGCGACGCTCGGCAAGCTTGGCCTCGCCGGGCTTTCGGACAAGTACCGTCGGGCCATGTCGAATGACGCCAATCGCAATGATGGGGATGGCGGCTGGGCTTCGCCGATTGATGTCGTGACTGACAACCGGCTCTGGTAGCGATTTTCCGGGCCGATAAAATGTTGTTGGACAACCTCTAGGTCTTAAATCCGTTTTGGCAGCATCACAACGGAATCGACGGCTTCGAAGATTGGGAGGAGAAATTCAGGAGTGCGTCGCGAACCTTTACGCAGGCCTTTCAGGCCGGCGATACTGCCAAGGTCCTGAGCTTCGTGTTCGACAGGCTATATGTTCTACGAAATCAGCTTGTGCACGGTGGCTCCACTTGGAACAGCGGTGTAAACCGGGCACAGGTACGGGACGGCGCTGCCATCCTTGGTTTCCTAATGCCTGTTTTTGTTGATCTGATGATGGACAATCCTGAGAAAGATTGGGGCAGGCCATTCTATCCAGTGATTGATTAATCCCTCGGGAAGCCAAGGTGTGGCCTGGTCATGTCACCCTTCGATCATCCTCCTCACATCCTGCACCGCACATACGATCTGGCGCCGTAACAGCAACGCGATGATGAGGCCGCCCAGCGCGAGCGCGCCGATGGCGATGACAGTCTGCCAGTCCATGCCGGCGAGCGCTGCAAGTCCGGCACCACCCGACCCGAAAATGGTGGTGATCCAGCTCCACTGATCGGTACGCTTGCGGATTTCAGCTTCGACGCTGACGGGAAGGACGGGCTTGTCGATTTCTTTCTCGACCACAATTTCGCGTGCAGGTTGGCTGGCGCCATGACGTTCTCGGACCTCGGCCAACACCTCACGCACGCGATCTGGGCTGACGGCAACATTCTGGCCAGCATATGCGCCGTCGCCGGAGATTGTTGGCAGAGACGCCCATTCATGGGCAAGGTTGTTGATCAGCGTATCTTCTGAGAGCCGGCCT
>NZ_JBHSLL010000017.1:0-1589 GCF_042656785.1 Aquamicrobium segne | reverse complement strand
AGGTCATGGGCAAACGCGATATCGTTGCGCTGGCCGGGTGAGGCGATCAGTCGGACGGGAAGCCCGAGCGCCTCGGTGGCGGCATGGATCTTGGTGCTCAGGCCGCCGCGAGACCGACCCAGGCCCTGGGCATCCGCCCCCCTTTTGCTTTGCGCGCCCCAGCAGCGTGCTGGTGGGCGCGCACGATGGTGCTGTCGATCATCAGCCATTCCAGATCGGCTTCGCGGGCCAGCGTTTCCAGCATGTCGTCCAGTACGCCCATCTCGATCCAGCGATAGTAGCGCCGCTTCACGCTGCGGTAATCGCCCAGCCGTTCCGGCAGGTCACGCCAGCGCCCGCCCGAGCGCGCCATCCACAACAGTGCGTCGAGGAACTTGCGATTATCGGTGCGTGGGCCGCGCTTGCCTTTGGTGCCGCCCGGCACCAAGCTCTTGATCCGTTCCCACTGGTCATCCCGAAGTGCGTCACAGTCCATCGCCGATCTCCCAAAATCAGCGTTGAATCTGATTTGCGACCGGATGGGAATCCCAAAACCTTAAATCGTCACCACAACCTAGAGCAGCGGAAGCTGCGTTCGTCAGAACGCCCGCTGCTCTAAAACATTGTGCTTGCGCCAGATTGTACCATCTGGCGCAAGCACAATGCGGTTAAAACCCGCCATTTTCAAAATATCAGTTCAGCTTGCCGGCTATTTCAATGAGCCTGCGCACCTGATGCCCGATGGAAGCCTTTGCAGCCTCGTCAAACTCCGCACCCTGAGTATGGCTGTAACCATAGGGATTGCCACCGGTTTTAAAAATGCTCTCATCCGTAAAACCAGGCGCAACAATCACTCCGCCCCAGTGCATGATCGTGGTGTAAAGGGAAATCAGCGTCGTCTCCTGCCCGCCATGCGTATTCTGGGCAGAGGTCATGGACGATACGGCCTTATTAGCAAGCCCACCCTTGGCCCAGATACCACCGAGCGTATCGATAAAGGCACGCATCTGGCTGGCCATGACGCTAAAGCGGGTGGGAGCAGAAAACAGATAGGCGTTTGCCCACTCCATGTCCTCTACAGTGGCAACCGGTATATCAGCCGTTTTTTCAGCTTGCGCCTGCCACGCATCAACCCCGGCCACAACCTCACGCGGCGCGGTTTCAGGAGCTTTTAGCAACCGCACTTGCGCACCCGTTGCCTTTGCCGCCTCGGCTGCAATGGAGGCCATCTGATAATTGGTGCCATAGGTGGAGTAGTAAACAATTGCAAGCTTGACGGTCATGGACATTCTCCAATGTTTTCAAAGGATATACGGGTAAAAATCAATCTATCATCAAAGCCGGGGAGCAAACAACCATGCCTGTAACCGCGATATTGTTGCAGCAGATTTCGGCCAGAGCATCGGACCAAAAAGTGGAATCGGTTTTTGGATAATTCCGATGCTCATTCAAAGAGTTAGAGCGTCCTTTGTGCGTCCGACAGGACGCACGGCGATCTAGGGTCGAAACCCAATCATGCCCACCATATGCAGATAGCGGCTAAGTAGCATGTTGCTGCGAAGTTGACTGCAAGCTTGTCATATCTTGTGGCAATGCGTCTCCAGTCCTTG
>NZ_JBHSLL010000016.1:59490-60241 GCF_042656785.1 Aquamicrobium segne | reverse complement strand
CTTCGCAGCAACATGCTACTTGGCCGCTATCTGCATATGGTGGTCATGATTGAGTCTCGACCCTAAAGCCCGTCTCGGGATAAAGACATGCATAAAAACAAAAAAGCCGCGCCGGATATTACGGCACGGCTTTTTTTGTAAAACTGGCTAGGTTGTGGTGACGATTTAAGGTTTTGGGATTCCCATCCGGTTGCAAATCAGATTCAACGCTGATTTTGGGAGATCGGCGATGGACTGTGACGCACTTCGGGACGACCAGTGGGAACGGATCAAGAGCTTGGTGCCGGGCGGCACCAAAGGCAAACGCGGCCCGCGCACCGACAATCGCAAGTTCCTCGACGCACTGTTGTGGATGGCTCGATCTGGTGGGCGTTGGCGCGACCTGCCGGAGCGACTGGGCGATTACCGCAGCGTGAAGCGGCGCTACTATCGCTGGATCGAGATGGGCGTACTGGACGACATGCTAGAAACGCTGGCCCGCGAAGCCGATCTGGAATGGCTGATGATCGACAGTACCATCGTGCGTGCCCACCAGCATGCTGCTGGAGCGCGCAAGGTAAAAGGGGGGCGGATGCCCAGGGCCTGGGTCGGTCTCGCGGTGGCCTGAGCACCAAGATCTATGCCGCCACCGAGGCGCTCGGGCTTCCTGTCCGACTGATCGCCTCACCCGGCCAGCGCAACGATATCGCGTTTGCCCATGACCTGATCGACGGCATCAAGGCCGAGGCGACCCTTGCCGACAAGGGATACG
>NZ_JBHSLL010000016.1:0-59479 GCF_042656785.1 Aquamicrobium segne | reverse complement strand
AGCAAGCTCAAGCACTTCCGCCGCGTCGCCACTCGATATGACAAATTGCTCGCCAACTTCATGGGCTTCGTCAAACTCGCTGCAATCGCAATATGGCTCAGATAGTTAAATCGTCACCACAACCTAGAGCAACGGGCGTTCTGACGAACGCAGCTTCCGCTGCTCCAGCTCCTTTTTTAGCCGCATTATTGCGACGTCAGACGATTCCGTCTGACTACAAAATGCTCTAAAAATTACTCAGCGCTTTCTTCAGCCGGAGCAGCAGTAGCGGCAGCCAGGGCAGCAGCGGCAGCTTCCTGCGCCTTCTTCACCAGAGCTTCACGCTCCTGCGCCTTCTTGCCCGGCAGCGCCTTGATCGGATTGTTGCGGGCTTCACGCTTGGCAATGCCAGCCTGATCGAGGAAGCGGGCAACGCGGTCGGTCGGCAGCGCACCGTGGTCGAGCCAATGCTGGACGCGCTCGGCATTGACCTTCACGCGCTCGCCATCCTTGGGCAGCATCGGGTTCCATGCACCCACGATCTCAACAAAGCGGCCATCACGCGGGCTGCGCACATCGGCAATAACGATATGGTAGTAAGGACGCTTTTTTGAACCCGCGCGGGACAGTCTGATTTTAAGTGCCATTTTTTCTTCTCCTGAAACTGTAAACCTGTTGTCTGTGTTGTATTAGGTCTTGCCCTACCTGTGTTCTGGCAGGGTCAACCGTCTTGGGAACTGTCGCCATTGGCGGCAATATGTTCGTGGTGGCGGATCACTTCGCGCACAACGAAATTCAAGAATTTTTCGGCAAAATCAGGATCAAGCTGAGCTTCATTCGCCAATTGCCGCAACCGCGCAATCTGCAAGGCTTCACGAGCCGGATCCGCAGGCGGCAGGCCGTGGGTGGCCTTCAAGACACCAACCGCCTTGGTGCAGCGGAAGCGCTCGGCCAGCATATGAATGAGGGCAGCATCGATATTATCGATGGAAGCACGATAGCTGCCAAGCAGACGCGATGCCTCATCAGCCTTATGATCCGGGCCCATCCTGTCCTCATTTCTTCCTGTTGCCGGGAAGACCGCCAAGACCGGGCAACTTCATGCCGCCGCCAAGTCCCGGCAGACCACCACCACCCAAACCGGGAAGGCCACCCGGCCCCCCTCCTCCCGGCAAGCCCTTGCCAAGCCCTGCGGCCTGCGCCTGTTTTTGCAAGGCTTCCAACTGCTTGGGGTCCATTTTTGACAGGTCAGGCATTCCGCCTCCCATCATCCCCCCCATACCGGCCCCAAGGCCCCCGGCTCCAAGGCCCATTTTCTGCGCCATGCCACCCATCAGGCCGCGCATCATGCCGCCACCCTTGCCCTTGCCACCCATGGCTTTCATCATGTCGGCCATGCCGCGGTGCATTTTGAGCAGCTTGTTGATCTCGGCAGAACTTGTGCCCGAACCGGCAGCAATGCGCTTCTTGCGGCTATGCTTGAGAATATCGGGGTTGGCGCGCTCGGCTTTTGTCATCGAGGAAATAATGGCAAGCTGACGCCCAAACATCTTGTCATCAAGACCGGCAGCCGCCATCTGGTCCTTCATCTTGCCCATGCCGGGCATCATTCCCATGATGCCGCCCATGCCACCCATTTTCTGCATCTGGCCAAGCTGCTCGGCCAGATCATTCAGATCAAACTTGCCCGACTGCATCTTCTTGGCCATTGCCGCGGCTTTTTCCGCATCAATGGTTTCAGCAGCCTTTTCCACGAGCGACACAATATCGCCCATGCCAAGAATACGGTCGGCAATACGCTTGGGATAAAACTCCTCCAGCGCATCCATCTTTTCGCCGGTACCGATCAGCTTGATCGGCTTGCCGGTGACAGCGCGCATGGAAAGGGCAGCACCACCGCGCCCGTCACCATCCATGCGGGTCAGCACCAGCCCGGTGACGCCTACGCGCTCATCAAAATTGCGGGCCAGATTGACCGCATCCTGACCCGTCAGCGAATCGGCCACCAGCAGGATTTCATGCGGATTCGAGGCTGACCGGATCTCGGCCATCTCGACCATCAGCGGTTCGTCAATATGGGTGCGGCCTGCCGTATCAAGGATAACCACATCATGGCCACCCAGCCTGGCCGCCTGTACGGCGCGGCGCGCAATTTCGACCGGCGACTGGCCGGCAACAACCGGAAGGGTGGCAACCTGTATTTGCTCCCCAAGCTGGCGCAACTGCTCCTGCGCTGCAGGACGGCGCGTATCCAGCGAGGCCATGAGGACCTTCTTGCCCTGACGGCCGGTCAGCCTTTTGGCAATCTTGGCGCTGGTTGTGGTCTTGCCCGAGCCTTGCAGACCAACCATCATCAAAACAACAGGTGCAGCCGCATTGAGGTCAATGGGCACGCCCTCTTCGCCCAGCATGGAAACCAGTTCGTCATGAACGATCTTGACGACCATCTGGCCGGGCTTGATCGATTTCAGAACCTCAGTGCCAACCGCTTTTTCACGCACCTTGTCGATGAAGGAACGCACCACTTCGAGCGCGACATCAGCTTCCAGCAAAGCACGACGAACCTCGCGCAGCGCGGCTGCAACATCAGCCTGCGACAGCGCACCACGACCAGTCAGGCCGTTCAGGATCGAGCCCAGACGCTCCTGTAGCGATTCAAACATGTCTCTTCCTTATTCCCTGTCACCCGCAATGGATAACAGGTAATGCTGCCGGAGTCGTTCTCCAAACGAGGCCAAAGCCAAAACGCACCCGGGGGCGCACCGCGCTGCCGGATGTTGGCCTCCGGGGTCGGCTCGTGGCGATAAATTGCCAGACGCCCCGGTCAGCTTCGCGAAAAGAGGACTTGTCGCAGAATTGTGCGCTTAAAACAGGAAAATCGAGACAGAGTCAAGTTTTTTGGGCGCTAAAATGCTGTTATGGAAGGCAAATGCGCCCCATTCCGCCACATTTAAAGCGAGTTGTGCCTGCACAGAGCCAAAATCCTGGCGTGAGCAGGGCCAGATGGCGATGACAAACATTCACCAGACTGGCAAAGTGTCGCGCAAGGGACGTGATTCAGGCAAATCAGGAGAGCAGCATGGCATTTTTTGCCAAAGGACGATTTTTTGTAACAGCGGCCTGTGCCGCGCTGATAATGACAGGCGCGGCGCAGGCGGCGGGCGTATGCGGCAATGATGGCAGCGGCTTCAATGCCTGGGTCCAGGCCTATATGGCCGACGCCAAGGCCAGAGGCATCAATACCCGCCCGATGCAAGGCGTGAAATATGACACCGGCGTCATCAAGATCGACCGCGCCCAGCGCAAGGCCTTTCGCGGCAGCCTTGAAGATTTCATGCAAAGGCGCGCACCTGCCTCCTATGTCAAGAAAGCCAAGGGCTATATGAAGTCGGAAGCCTCCCTTCTGCGCCGCATTGAACAACGCTATGGCGTCCAGCCGGAAGTTCTGCTGGCCATCTGGGGCATGGAAACCGGCTTTGGCGCCAATTCCGGCAATAAAAGCGTATTCGGCCCACTGGCCACGCTTAGCTATGACTGCCGCCGCTCTGCCTTCTTCACCAATGAGCTGGATTCAGCGCTGATTATCGCCCAAAAAGGTTATATCCCTGCCGCCCAGATGAAGGGTGCAGGTTTTGGCGAGCTTGGCCAGACCCAGTTCCTGCCGTCCAAATATCTGGAATTTGCCGTTGATTTTGACGGTGACGGCCGCCGCGACCTGCTCCGCTCACGCGCCGATGTTCTAGCTTCCACCGCCAATTTCCTGCGTGGTCATGGCTGGCAGCCCGGCGGCGGTTATGGGCCGGGCGAGGTCAATTACAAGCACTGGAATGACTGGAACCGGGCGACCCTTTACCAGCAGGCGCTGGCCGAATTTGCCCGCCGCATCAAGAACTAAACTTTTTTGAGACAAGAGGCCGGGGGAATATGTTCTACCCGGCCTTGTCCATTGCAGCTTCCACAAGGCTGAATGCATCCGGTGTCGACCATTCGGCGGGACCGTTCATATGGGCCAGCAGGCAGCCATCCTCATCAACCAGAACCGTCACCGGCAGGCCAAGCGCCAGCCCCTTCGCCTTCAGATCATTGAAGGCGCCCATTGTGTGGTCGCTGTAATAAGCCAGACTGGAAACGCCGATCTCTTCCAGAAAGGCTTTCGGCTTTTCATCATTGCCGGTATCGACATTGATGGCCACGACCTCGAAACGGTCACTGCCCTTTTCCTGCTGAAGCATATCCAGCGCCGGCATTTCAGCCCGGCAGGGCGCGCACCATGTCGCCCACAAATTGATCAGCAGGGTCTTGCCTTCATGCCCGGCCAATGTCACCGGCGTACCATCGGGGCCATTAAAGGCAAGTGCCGCCAGCGATTGCGGCGGGTCTGCAGCCATCATCGCCGCAACATGGCCGGTTGCGGCATCGGCCACCTGTCTGGCGCGCTCTGTTTTGAGTGCACAGGCATTGTCCCCGCTTGCTGCCACAGATGTCGATATATCGGCTGCGTTATTGCCAGAAAGGCCGCTAGTGACATATACCGCAAGCGCGCCGACAGCCGCACCGGCTATCAGAGCGGCTGCAATCAGACGCGGGGTGGGAAAGAGTTTTCTGCCATCTGCCATTTTTAATGCTCCAGATGAGGGTTATAGCGATGACCGACAAGAAGGCCAGCAACCGGATGTGGGGCGGACGATTTGCCTCGGGGCCTGCGGCAATCATGGAAGCAATCAACGCCTCTATCGGTTATGATCGCAAACTTTATGCGCAGGATATAAGAGGCTCGCTCGCCCATAGCCAGATGCTGGCGCAAACCGGCATTATTACGGCTGAGGATCAGAAAAAAATTGCTGACGGCCTTGAAACGATCTTCAAGGAGATCGAAGAGGGCCGGTTTGAGTTTTCCGCAAAGCTGGAAGACATTCACATGAATATCGAGGCACGGCTGGCTGAACTGATTGGCCCCACCGCTGGCCGTCTGCACACGGCGCGCTCGCGCAATGATCAGGTAGCGGTTGATTTCCGACTATGGGTCAAGGATGAGCTTTTTCGTGTGGCGCAAGCTCTCAAGGGCCTGATTGCAGCCTTTGTCGAGCGCGCACAAGAACATGCCGCCACCGTCATGCCGGGTTTTACTCACTTGCAAACCGCACAGCCGGTCACATTTGGCCATCATTGCCTTGCCTATGCTGAAATGTTTGCCCGTGACCTGTCGCGGGTGCATGATGCGATTGAGCGCATGGATGAAAGCCCGCTGGGGGCAGCCGCCCTTGCCGGAACCGGCTTTCCCATTGACCGCCACATGACGGCAAAGGCGCTGGGCTTTCGCGAACCAACCCGCAATTCGCTCGACAGCGTTTCCGATCGCGACTATGCGCTGGAATTTTTATCGATTGCCGCAATTGCCGGCACGCATCTGTCACGACTGGCCGAGGAAATCGTCATCTGGTCCACGCCGCAATTTGGCTTTGTGCAGCTTTCCGACAGTTTTTCAACCGGCTCTTCGATCATGCCGCAAAAGAAAAACCCGGATGCCGCCGAACTGGTGCGCGCCAAGACCGGTCGCCTCAATGGCCATCTCATCGGCCTGCTGACAGTGATGAAGGGCCTGCCGCTGGCCTATTCCAAGGATATGCAGGAAGACAAGGAAGCCGTGTTCGATGCGGCTGAAACGCTTGACCTGATGATTGCCGCCATGACCGGCATGGTCGGCGATATGACAATCAATGCAGCCACCATGAAAAAATCGGCAGGCTCGGGCTATTCAACCGCCACCGACCTTGCCGACTGGCTGGTGCGTGAACTGGGCATTCCCTTCCGTGAAGCCCATCACATTACCGGCCATGCAGTCGCGCTGGCGGAAGAGAAAAAAACCGGGCTGGAAAAGCTGACGCTGGAGGATTTCAAATCTATCCATGACGGCATCACCCAGGATGTATTTTCCGTGCTATCGGTCCAAAACTCGGTCAAAAGCCGACAAAGTTTCGGTGGCACTGCACCGGCGCAGGTGCGCGCTCAGGTGCGATACTGGAAAAAGCGTCTCGCCAAAGATTAAAGGCGGGTGCATTGGCAATCAAACTTGTTTAGGGTTCAGTTCAAACACAAACGGAAGAGATCATGACCGCAAGCAGGATGTTTGTGACACTGACGCTGATTGCCGCAACCCTTGCGGTGAGCGCCTGCGGGCGCAAATCCGCGCTGGACACGCCTTATGAGGCAGCCGTGGAAGCGCGCAAGGAGGCCGAGCGCAACAAGGAGCCGCTGCCGCCCGAGCCGGAAAAACCGGACACGGACAAGCCTTTCATCCTCGATCGACTGATCTGATTTTCGGACGCGCCACAGTGAACCATTTTGAGTATCAAGACGGCGTTCTTCACGCCGAAAATGTGTCGGTCGCAAGCATTGCGGCGGCCGTTGGCACGCCGTTTTATTGCTATTCGACAGCCACGCTGACACGCCATTTCAACGTGTTTGCCAAGGCGTTTGACGGGCTGGACACGCTGGTCTGCTATGCGCTGAAGGCCAATTCCAATCAGGCGGTTTTAAAAACCCTGGCGCGTCTGGGCGCTGGCGCCGACACGGTTTCAGAAGGTGAAATCCGCCGGGCGCTGGCGGCAGGCATTCCGGCCCACAAAATCGTCTTTTCCGGTGTCGGCAAGACAGCGCGCGAAATGGATTTTGCACTGGAAGCAGGCATTTTTTGCTTCAATGCCGAATCCGAGCCGGAACTGGAGCTTTTATCCGCACGGGCTGTGGCGCTTGGCAAGGTGGCTTCGGTGTCGTTGCGCATCAACCCGGATGTCGATGCACGCACCCATGCCAAGATTTCAACCGGCAAATCAGAAAACAAGTTCGGCATCCCGATTTCACGCGCCCGTCAGGCCTATGCACATGCTGCAACGCTTCCGGGATTGAAGGTCTGTGGTGTTGATGCCCATATCGGCAGCCAGATCATCGAGCTGGAGCCTTTTGATGACGCCTTTGCCCTGATGGCGCAACTGCTTGGCCAGTTAAGGCAAGACGGGCATGACATTACCCATGTTGATCTGGGCGGAGGGCTTGGGATTCCCTATCATCTGGACAATTCACCGCCGCCGCTGCCTGCCGCCTATGCACAGATCGTACGTAAACACTTTGCCGATGCGGGCGTCAGGCTGGTCTTTGAGCCGGGGCGGATGATTGTCGGCAATGCCGGGATTCTGGTCGCTGAAGTGATTTATCTGAAGGAAGCGGAAGCAAAGAATTTTCTGATTGTCGACGCTGGCATGAATGATCTTATCCGTCCGACCCTTTATGAAGCCTATCATGACATAAGACCGGTGCGTGAACCGGCGGCAGACAGCACATGGATCCGGGCCGATGTGGTTGGGCCTGTTTGCGAAACCGGCGATTATCTTGGCCTTGACCGCAATTTGCCGCGCATGGGGCCGGGCGATCTGGTGGCAGTCATGACTGCCGGTGCTTATGGTGCGGTGCTATCGGGCACCTATAATACCCGCCCCCTCATTCCCGAGGTTCTGGTCGATGGCGAGAGTTTTGCCGTTGTGCGCAAGCGCCAGACCTATGAGGAACTGATTGGCCTCGATACTATTCCCGACTGGCTTTAGGGTCAGGACCCTAAAAACCTTCACGCCCTTGCCTCGCCTTCGCCGTCTTTGCTGCTATTGTTGGCAAAGAGGCGCGCTATGAATGTGGCGCCTGGAAAGGCCGATGAGCGACCATTCAGATATAGACATCACCCGGCGATTAAAGCGGCAGCTTTTCTTCAGCCGCCTGTTGACGCGCACAGCCATGGTGGCAGAGCGTCTCTGGCCGCTGGTGCTGCCCTTTGTGCTGCTTGTCGGCTTATTTATCAGCCTGTCATGGTTTGGCGTTTTTGCGCTGCTGCCGGAAGGCTTGCGCATTGTGCTGGTCGGGGTGTTTGCTGTTGCAGTTTTCAGCGCATTGTGGCTGCTGCGATTTTTTCACCTGCCGACGGCTTTAGAAATCGACCGCCGCATCGAGACGGTCAACCGGCTTGAACATAGCCCCTTGCAGATGCTCGATGATCGGCCAAGCGGAGCAAGAACACCATTTGGCGAGGCATTATGGAACGAGCACCGCCAAAGAATGGCAGCCCGTCTTGGCCAGCTTGCCCCGGCCACTCCAAACGCACAGATTTCCAAATATGACCCATGGGGTTTGCGCGCAGCAATAGCCCTGTTGCTGTTCGTTGCCTTCGCCTTTTCTTTCGGTCCGCTTGGCGGACGGCTTTCCGATCCGTTCCGGCCTACAACAGCGCATGAAGCAATAACAGCACGAATTGACGCCTGGGTGACACCACCCACCTATACCGACACAGCCCCCCTGTTTTTAACCACGCAAGTCAATCGCGATGTCGCCAGCTTCACCATTCCTGAAAACAGCACACTTTCACTGCGCGTGACCGGCGGGTCGGGCAATGAGGTTTTGAGCTATGCCTCCTCTGACGGCCAGGCTCAGGCAATCGAGCCAGCCGCGGTTGCAGAGGATGGTTCACTTTCCAGTGGGCAAAGCGTCAGACAGTTTTCCGGTATTTTGACTGAAAATGGCACATTGGCGCTGCAATCAGGGGGGACGCTGCAATCAGGGGGCCGTGAAATCGGCCGCTGGAATTTTTCAGTCATCCCCGACCAGCCCCCCACCATTCGCTTTACTGCAGAACCCGGTCATGCCGCCAATGGGACACTCGAACTCACCTATGAGATCAAAGACGATTATGGCGCAGCTTCTGCCAAAGCCATATTCGAGCAGGAAAAAATGCCCACAGCCATGGCGCGCCCGCTTTATGATGCCCCGGAAATGGCTCTGACCCTGCCGCGGCGCAGCTCAAAGACTGATGAGGCCAAAACTGTAAAAAATCTGACCGAGCATGTGTGGGCAGGAACCCCGATCCGGCTGAGGCTGGAGGCAACCGATGCTGCTGGCCAGAGTGTGACAAGCAAAACCATCAGCATGATGATGCCGGAACGCAATTTCAGCAATCCGCTGGCGCGGGCAATCATCGAACAGCGCCGCCTGCTTGGACTTGACGCCAATGCGAAGGCGCGCGTGCTTGACCTGATCGATGCCATCACATTGCGCCCCGAAGACACTTTTGACAGTCCGGGCACTTATCTGGCGCTGATCAGCGTGCGCAGCCGCCTCAAGCTGGCGACAAGCAACGACCAGCTTCGCGATGTGGTTGCCTATATGTGGCAGGTGGCGCTGGGTCTTGAAGATGGCAATCTGTCTGAGGCCGAACAAAGGTTGCAGCAGGCGCAACAGGCCCTGCAGGACGCCCTGCGCGACAATGCTTCGGACGCAGAAATCCAGCAATTGATGCAGGAATTGCGGCAAGCCATGGATGATTATTTGCGTGAATTTGCGCAGCGCAATCAAAACCGTGAAAACACCACCCGGATGCCGCAAAACGGGCAGGAGTTGCGCCAGGGCGATCTTGAGCGGATGCTCGACCAGATTGAAAATCTGGCCCGCTCCGGCAATCGCGAACAGGCACAGGAATTGCTGTCACAACTTCAGGACATGATGAACAATCTGCAAACGGCCCAGCCCCAACAGGGTCAGCAAGGCCAAAGCGGTGAATTCAGCCAAGACATGAACAGGCTCGGTGACATCATGCGCCGTCAACAGGAGACGATGAACGAGACCTTCCGCCTCGACCAGATGCAGCGCGGCGACAACAATCAAAACCGGGGCCAAGGCCAGATGGAGCCCGATCAGGGGCAAGACAATAGCGGCATGAGCCCGGAAGAACTGGCCGAGGCACTCAAGCAATTGCAGGAAGAGCAGGAAAAGCTCCAGCAGGATTTGCAGGAACTGGGCAAAAGCCTTGAGGGCAAGGGCATGCAGCCCAATGAAGGTTTTGGACAAGCCAACCGCGCCATGGGACAGGCCGGCAAATCACTCAATGATGGTGAAGGCGAGCGCGCCGTCGGCCATCAGGGGCAGGCGCTTGAGGCGCTGCGGCAGGGTGCGCGTGACATGATGCAGCAATTGCAGGCCATGCAGGGCGAGGAGGGAGAACAGGGACAGGGAGAGGGTCGGCAAAATGCCGACCGCGACCCGCTGGGGCGCCCCCGCGCCACACAGGGGCCAAATCTTGGCGATTCGGTAAAAATACCCGATGAGATCGATGTGCAGCGGGCGCGACGCATTCTCGATGCAATCCGCGAGCGGCTTGGCGATGCGCTGGCGCCGCAAATCGAGCGCCAGTATCTTGAAAGACTGCTGGAACAAAAATAGTTTTTTTGCGACCAGATTTTTTAAAGCATTTTGCTGCCAGCCGGAATCGTCTGGCGTCGCAGAAATGCGGCTAAAACAAGAGATTAGAGCATTTCATCCGTTTTTCATGAAAACAAGAAATGCTTTAGTTACGCAGCGTGCGTCAGGTCCACGGACAATGCCGCATCAACCCGGCTGCGGATTTCCGCCAGAGAAAACGGCTTGTTGACCACATCGACAATCACCTTGCTCAGATCATCGGCCCGCTCGCGCTGATCGGCATAGCCGGTCATCAACAACAGGCGCAAGGTGGGAAACAGGCCCGCCGCAGACATGGCCATCTCGATACCATCCATCGCCGGCATGCGAATATCGGACAGGACCAGATCATAGCCGCCCTTGGCGGCCTTGATCATCTCCAGCCCTTGCGCGCCATCAGCGGCGACCTCAATCTGGTGCCCGCAGCGCTCCAGCGCACGGGAAACGAACATACGGACGGAATCATCGTCCTCAACAATCAGAAGCTTTGCCATGACAGGACTGTGCCCGCCAAAAGTTGAATTTTGCTGATCGGAGATGGTAACAAAAGGGTTACGCATCACCCCTGACAATGCCGACAAACGGCAATTCGCGAAAAGCGTGGCCGACATCCATGCCATAACCGACCACGAAATGGTCGGGACAATCAAAGCCGACATAATCTGCTTCCAGATCGGTCTGACGGCGCATGCGCTTGTCGAGCAAGACAGCCAGCGAACAGCTTTTTGCGCCACGCGAGAGCATGAGTTCGCGGGTAAATTGCAGCGTCTTGCCTGACTCCAGAATATCATCGATCAAAATCACATCACGGCCAGCGACCTCATTGTCGATGTCGCGCAACACCTTCACCTCGCCGCTGGTGGTGCCAGCGCCATAAGAGGAAATGAAGATGAACTCCACCTCAGGCGCCAGTCCCGCATCATGCAAGGCGCGGATCAGATCGGCTGCGAAAATGAACGAGCCTTTGAGCACCGAGATGACCAGAAGATCGTCATATTCATGCGCCGCAATCTCCCTGGCAAGCTCCAGGTTGCGGCGGGCAATGGCTGAGGCCGAAAACAGGACTTCAATATCCTTGCCGCGCACGACAGGCATATAGCGATACTCCCTGAACAAACTACCCGGCAAAAGCGACGGATACGGATTTTATTCCGTTTTTAGGCAGTTCCACACGGCCCGAAAAGGCAAATCTTTCTCCTGGCGCCAGAGTCTGGCCCAATGTCCCCAATCTATAGCGGGTAATGTGACCATCCTCTCCTGTCACACGAATTTCCAGCGGTGGCATGTGCGCCTCTGCCAGACCATCATTGCCCGCCTCGCCATCGACGACCAGCAGCGCTCTTATCCCCGAATCATCAATGCGTGAGGTCACAGCAGAAATACTGAGCACAGATTTGGGCACAGGGCGCAAAAATTGGCCCTCACTTATCAGCGCATGACCGCCCGCCATCCAGAAGCTGGAAGCAACGACAGCCAGCCCGCCCAGCCAGAAAGCCGGGCCTGTGCGCTGCCTGAATGATTTTGGCTGGCCCCTGCCCCTGTCCTTGGCCCTGCCGAGCAAAACCGCCATGCCTTTTGCCTGCACCCGATCATCCGCCCTGCCGCTCTCAACCGGCCCCGCAGACAGGCCCGCACCAAGGGCTGCGCCAGGGGTGTTCGCAGGGGCACTCATAGGAGCGCCAACAGCCTCAAGCACATACCAGTCGGCATCAATAATGGTGGCAGGCGCTTGCGCCATTGGTTCGGTGGCCATATCTGGTCCCGTTTGCACAGAAGATCGTTTCACGGTTTCACAAAGCAGATGAAATGATCAAAGCTCTTGTTTTAGCCGCATTTATGCGATGCCTGATAATTCTTCACTAACCGCAAAATGCTTCAGACCCAGACAGCTAGCGGCAAATTGGTTAATGTTTCACAACCCGGGGCCAATAGTCTGTGATGAAATTGCTGAAACTTAACCTCCTGTTAACCATGACTGATGATTTTCGGGAGCAGAGAACGGGCGCTTTGCCCATTCAGCTTGCAGGTTGTTCAACGTGATCCGCTTTGAAAATGTCGGTCTGCGCTATGGCATGGGACCAGAAATCCTGCGTGACATTTCACTGCATATCCCGGCGGGGTCATTCCAGTTTCTGAGCGGCCCCTCAGGGGCAGGAAAAACCACGCTGTTGCGGCTGCTGTTCATGTCGATGAAGCCGACACGCGGGCTGATCTCGATTTTCGGCAAGGATCTGTCGCGCCTTTCACGCGCTGAACTGCCGCTGCTGCGGCGGCGCATCGGCATGGTGTTTCAGGATTTTCGTCTGCTCGACCATATGACGACCTATGAGAATGTGGCCCTGCCATTGCGGGTGCGTGGCCGTGAAGAGGCAAGCTATCGCACCGATGTGATCGAACTGCTGAAATGGGTGGGACTGGGCGAACGCATGCATGTTTTGCCGCCTGTGCTGTCGGGTGGTGAAAAACAGCGCACGGCAATTGCACGCGCCCTGATCGAACAGCCTGAAATCCTGCTGGCAGATGAGCCGACCGGCAATGTCGATCCACAGCTTGCCCGGCGTTTGCTGCGGCTGTTTATCGAGTTGAACCGGCTGGGCACGGCAGTGGTCATCGCCACCCATGACCTGACACTGATGGATCAGGTTGATGCGCGGCGTCTGATTCTCACCAATGGAAGGCTGGATATCTATGACTGAAGATCCATACGCCCCGCCATTTGAAGAAGAAGCCCCTCCGGCACCGGTTGAGCGCGCACCGCGCAAAAGCGCTGCGATCGTACCGGCTCAAAATATCGCTGGCCGGGCATTGGTGGTGGTCATCGCCATCATGACCTTTTTGTCCTGCATCACCTTCGGCGCCGTCACATTGGTGCGTGACACCGCCTTGATGTGGGAAAACCAGATTTCGCGTGAGGCAACCATCCAGATCAAGCCGGTCGCTGATCTCGATATGGACAGCGCCCTGACGACGGCCGCCAATATCGCTACTGAATTTGACGGCGTTAAAGGCGTGCGCATTGTTGACCGTGCCGCCACCACCCGTCTGCTGGAGCCATGGCTCGGTTCCGGCTTTGACATTGAACAGCTTCCCGTGCCGCGGCTGATCATTGTCACCATTGATGAGAACGCCCCGCCGGATTTTGCCGCCATGCGCGACACGATCAAGACAGCCATTCCCAGCGCTACTTTAGATGATCACCGCACCTGGGTCGATCGGCTGGTAGCCATGGCTCACACAACGGTAACAATCGGCGTCGCCATTCTGGTGCTGATGTTATCGGCAACAGTGATGACGGTGGTGTTTGCCACACGCGGCGCCATGGATGGCAATGGTCACATCATTGAGGTGCTGCATTTTGCCGGTGCGGAAGCCTCGTTCATTGCGCGCCAGTTTCGCAACCGCTTCCTGTTTACCGGCATGAAAGGGGCAGCCATGGGCGGGGTTGCAGCCATTGTCATATTCATCGTCTTTTCCTGGTGGTCATCCCGCAGCATGGCCACGCCCCAGGGCGATCAGGCAGCCGCCCTGTTTGGCAATTTCGCCATTGGCTCTGCTGGTTATCTCGGCGTTTTGATGATGGTCGCCGTCATTGGCAGCTTAACGGCAGCAACCTCCCACGCAACCGTGGTTGCCTATCTGGGCGATCTGGAAGGTGGCCATGGCGAAGCTTGAAAACAGCCTCGCCAGGCTGAAACAGTTTGCAATTCAAAGCCTGCCTCCTGAAGATGGGAACCGGCTTCAGGGTAAAGACATGCGTAAAAACAAACAGGTTTGGCAGCAAGGATGACGCCAGCATCACAAGAGCCAGAGCCGGGGCAGGTAAAAAGACGCAGACGCCTGCGGCGTGCGCTGCGCGCAAGCGCCATCCTGGCTCTTGGCCTTGCCACCTGTTTTGTGGCGGGCTTTGGCCTGTTTGCCAGCCATGTCAGCCAGATGGACACCCCCGCCGATCTGGCAAAAGCCGATGCCATTATCGTGCTGACAGGCGGCCAGTCACGTCTTGATGCCGCCATGCACCTGCTGGAAACAGGCAAGGGAGAGCGCCTTCTCATCAGCGGTGTGCACCCCTCCACCAGCCGCGAGCAACTTCAAAACGCCTTAGGCAGCAACAGCCCATTATTTGCCTGTTGTGTCGATATTGACCGTGCAGCGCTCGACACCATCGGCAATGCTGAAGAAAGCGCCAAATGGGTGAACGAACATGCCTATGAAAACATTATTCTGGTCACCAACAACTACCATATGCCCAGAAGCCTGCTGGAAATGGGCCGGTTGCTGCAAGATGCGCAGCTTCACCCCTATCCGGTCGTCAACTCCAAGCTGGATGACGGAAAATGGCTGACCAAGCCACATGCACTGCGGGTGTTGTTTACCGAATATAACAAATATCTGGCCGCATGGCTGCGCGGACCGGTGCGCGTGCGCCTGTTGCCATTCTCATAAGGGCTGGTGTAACGAAAGCCAGTTCTTGTCACACCACGCAACCGCGCAAGGCAGGCGCTTTCTGCCTTGCACGACTGCCTGCTTAAGGCTTGCCTTGCCTATGCTCTGGTTCCGCTCACTGGCCTTTAATTTTGCGTTTTACACCAATCTCATCGTGCAGATGATTTTCTGGGCGCCCTATTATTTTCTGGCGCCACGGATGCGGGCATGGCTTGCGCCGCGCTTCTGGTCATATACAAGCCTGTGGCTCTATGCCAAAATTGCGCGCACTAAAAAAGAAATTACGGGTCAGGAAAACCTGCCGGAAGGTTCTTTTATCCTTGCCCCCAAGCACCAGTCCTTCTGGGACACATTTGCCTTCATTTCATATCTGCAAGACCCGCTCTATATTCTCAAACGTGAATTGATGCGGATACCGTTTTTTGGCTGGTATCTGCGCAAGATGCGCATGATCCCGGTTGATCGCGGCAGTCCGGTCAAAGCACTCAAGCAGGTGGTTGCCGCAACAAAGGCGGAAATGGCGCGCAATCCGCGCCAGCTCATCATCTATCCTGAAGGCACTCGCCGGGCGCCGGGCGACGAGCCAAAATACAAATGGGGCATTGTCGAGCTTTACACCCAGTTGAATGTGCCGGTGGTGCCTGTTGCCCATGTGGCCGGTCTTTATTGGCCGCGTCGTAAACTTCTGCGCTATCCCGGCACCATCAAGGTGCGTTTTCTCAAGCCCATCCCGCCGGGTCTTGACAAAAAAGAGTTCATGCAGCGGCTGATTGCTGAAACCGAAGCAGCCTGCGATGAACTGCTCATCGAGGCTGCCCAGGCACCAAACCCGCCTGTCCTGCCCCCCACCGCTATAAAGCGGCTCAGGGAGTTAGGCGTTGAGCCAAATTAGAGCGCGCTGGCATTCTCCAGCCTTTTCATCTCGGCATCTGAAAGCGTCAGTGAGACTGCGCCAATCAGACTTTCAAGCTGCTCCAGCGACGTTGCCGAGGCAATAGGTGCGCAAATCCCCCGTTGCGCCATGCACCATGCCAGCGCAATTTGCGCCTGTGTCACATTTTTGCTTACTGCGATCTCATCGAGCGCTGCCAGAATGCGCAGGCCCCGCTCATTCAGATAAGACGCCATATCACCGCCGCGCGGGCTTTTTCCAAAATCAGCCTTGCTGCGATATTTGCCCGACAAAAACCCCTTGGCCAGCCCGTAATAGCTGATGACACCAATGTTTTTGGCCAGACATAAATCGCGTAACGGGCCCTCAAATTCACTGCGATCATAAAGATTATAGGCTGGCTGAAGCACGTCATAGCGCGGCAGATTGTGATGATCGGCGGCATCCAGTGCAGCCTTGAACTGGCCGGCATCCAGATTGGAAGCTCCAATATAGCGCACCTTGCCCTTTTCGATCAGGCGCTGATAGGCGCCAAGCGTCTCGACATGGGTGACTGTCGGATCGGCCCAATGCGAGAGATAAAGATCAATCTCGTCAATTCCCAGACGTTTCAGCGATGCTTCGACGGCTT
This sequence comes from Aquamicrobium segne, assembly GCF_042656785.1. Classification (NCBI taxonomy): domain Bacteria; kingdom Pseudomonadati; phylum Pseudomonadota; class Alphaproteobacteria; order Hyphomicrobiales; family Phyllobacteriaceae; genus Aquamicrobium; species Aquamicrobium segne. The sequence goes on along the minus strand of NZ_JBHSLL010000016.1, from coordinate 43,262 downwards.
TTTCAATATGGGCTGGCGACAGGTCGATGCGCCCCTGCCCGACATCGGAACCAACTTTGGTGATAATAACCACCTGATTACGCTTGCCGCTTTTCTTGAGCCAATTGCCAATAATGGTTTCTGATTCACCGCCCTGATTGCCGGGGGCCCAACGTGAATAGACATCGGCGGTGTCAATGGCGTTCAAGCCCGCATCGACAAACCGGTCGAGCAGGTCAAAAGAGGTTTTCTCATCGGCCGTCCAGCCAAAAACATTACCGCCAAAGACCAGCGGCGCAATTTCAAGGTCGCTACGTCCGAGTTTTCTATTTTGCACATCAGGCTCCCTTCTGAAATCACCGGCGCAAGAGCCGGTGTCAGCTCCGAAGATAGGATATAGACAAGAATTGCCAATGACATTTTATTGCGCAATGCAGCGCTCGACCTCTTCCAGCCAGTGATCGCGAATGCCCAGCGCCTGCAAATGGCGCACCGTATTTGTCACATACTCCCGATTTGGTCCTGCCTGACCACAGGCTTCTTGCACCATCGCAGCCGCCGCAGCAGCCTTCAGACTTCCGGCATATTGGCTGTGCTTGCGGTCGGCAACATAGACGAGCGCCTCGGTGCGCACACCATTTTCCAGCCGCAGCGGCAGCATTTTCTCCAGATAGACATTGTTGACCTGCTCACGGGCACGCAGATAGGCAATGACCTCGTCATGTCGGGCCCCCTCCACCTTGAAAGCCACACCAAGGCAGGACCCGCCCCGGTCCAGCCCCAGAACCAGACCCGGGCGTTCAGATGTGCCGCGATAGACATGTGAATAAATACACAGCGTCCGGCGATAGCCGAAAAGACGTGCCCGCTGGCGCTCGATAAAGGCAAAACCGGGTTGCCAGATCAGAGAGCCATAGCCAAAAACCCAAAAATCGCCCATATCCAGATACCAGAATAAGGCCCGGCAACATTTGTGCCGGACTGTCATGACAAAAATTTCCCTTTATCAAGGGGGGTAGCGAGAGCAACAGCATGACGTCAAGTGACGAAAAAAAGACCAAACAGCGGCGTGGTCTGTTCTGGCTGCTGATTTTTCTGGTGGTCCTGTTTGGGGCTTACAGTGCAGGCTGGTTTTATCTGGCAGGCCGCCTGACCGATGAGGTCAGAGCCAGCATTGCCGATCTGTCGCAGCAAGGTATCCGCTCGGATTGCACAAGGCTGCGCACGCAAGGCTACCCGCTCAAGCTTGCCGTCATTTGTACAGGAACAGCCTATCAGGACGACGCAAAAGGCATTGCTGCAACAACAGGAACGCTGGAGGCCAGCTTTGCCATCTGGCGGCCGCAGACGGCCAATATCACACTGCGCGGCCCATTGCGCACCCTGATGCCCGGCCTTGCCCCCTTGTGGCTGGATTGGGACCAGTTGGAGATGCAAACCGGCCTGCAGCGGCCAATTCCTGACCATCTCAGACTGACCACACAAGGATTTTTGGGCCAGACCGACCCTGAAGACAGCAATCCGGTCGCCTTGTTCAACATCACCGATCTTGCCCTTGATTTATGGGCCGATGATCATGATCTGCTCTATCGCGGCAGCTTTGCTGAACTGGACATTACGCCTGAGGCTCTTGAGGGACGCACCTTGCCCACGCTTGACGGGGCTGGCGAAGCGCGGCTGAAAAATGGCGCGATCCTGCTGGAGAAAAACCCGCACAGCCTGCGTGGCCATGCAGCCGACATCACCCGGCTGGAGCTTTCCTCCGGTCAGGCGACTGTATCCGTGACCGGACCTGTCGCGATTGATGAACAGGGGCTGGTTGATGCAGAACTGATGGTCCGCATCACCAATCCCGAAAAAATTGCCGAGATACTGGCAACCGCCATCCCCAAACAGGCCCGCAAGATCAGACAGGGCTTTGGCGCGCTTGCCATGATGGGCAAGCAGCCCATTCTGCCGCTCACGATAAGCAGGAGCAACGCCACGCTGGGCTTCATCCCATTAGGCAGGATCAAGCCGCTGGAGTAATTTTCTCAACACATGATCTCGAAAAACCCGCAACTTTTCGAAACTCTGTTTTATTTCTGATGCTCCACAGCCTGACGACCGAAATTGGGGGCATCGACCTCCTGCCCAGCCTCAATGATCGAGCGGCGGATAGCGCGGGTATGCGTAAACAGATCAAACAGCTTGTCGCCATCGCCCCAGCGAATCGCTTTTTGCAAGGAAGCCAGATCTTCTGAAAACCGCGCCAGCATTTCCAGAATGGCATCCTTGTTATGCAGGCATACATCACGCCACATGGTCGGGTCGGAAGCCGCCAGACGGGTAAAATCACGAAAACCGGAAGCCGAATATTTGATGACTTCCGATTGTGTCACCGTTTCCAGATCGCTGGCCGTGCCGACGATGTTATAAGCAATAATATGCGGCAGATGCGAGACAATCGCCAGTGTCCGGTCATGATGATCGGCATCCATTATCTCGATATTGGCGCCGCAAAGCCGCCAGAATTGCGACAGCTTCTCCAGTGCCTGTGGGTCAGTTCCCGGCAGCGGGGTAAAGATGCACCAGCGGTTTTCAAACAATTCGGCAAAACCGGCATCCGGGCCGGATTTTTCGGTACCTGCCAGCGGGTGGCCCGGAATGAAATGCACCCCTTCGGGAATATGCGGCTGCATCTGGGCAATCACCGAAGATTTGGTCGAGCCGACATCAGTCAGGATCGCTCCCTTTTTCAAGGCAGGTGCAATCTCTTTGGCAATCGCTTGCGAAGCGCCAACCGGCACCGAGACAATGACCAGATCGGCATCGCAAACCGCTTCTGCAGCTTGCGCAAAATAGCTGTCACCAAGGCCAAGTTGTTTTGCCCGCTCCAGCGTCTCAAGACTACGGGTGGCAATGGCAATATGGCGGCCAAGATTATTTTTTCGGATGATGCGGGCCACAGACGAGCCGATCAGGCCGATGCCGACAAGGGCAATCTTCTCAAATAAAGGTTCAGATAGAGGTTCAGGCATTTTTCAACTTTTCAGAAATTTAGTCAGTGCGGCGACAACACCGCGATTGGCTTCTTCGGTTCCGACTGTCATCCGCAGCGCATCGGGAAGCCCATAGGCACCAACGCGCCGCAATATATAGCCGCGCGCGCTCAGATAATCGTCGGCGGCAGAAGCCGAATGCCTGCCTTCTTCCGGAAAATGAATGAGAATAAAATTGGTAACGCTGGGCGTCACCCGAAGCCCCAATGCCGTCAGTTCTTCAGTGAGCCAGGGCAACCAGGTCTCATTATGAACAAGCGAATGCTCGACATGAGCCTGATCGCGGATCGCTGCCGCACCTGCGGCAAGTGCGGTAGCCGTGACGTTGAAAGGATCGCGCACTCTTTCCAAGGCGTCGATAATATGGACTGGCGCATAGATCCAGCCAATACGCGCCCCGCCAAGCCCGTAAACCTTGGAGAAGGTGCGCGTCATGACCACATTTTGCGCGCTTGCCACCAGTTCAATACCCGCCTCATAGTCGTTGCGGCGCACATATTCAGCATAGGCGGCATCAAGCACCAGCATGACATTTTTCGGCAGGCCGGCATGCAGACGCCGCACCTCATCGAAAGGAATATAGGTGCCGGTCGGATTGGCCGGATTGGCCAGAAACACCATGCGTGTTCTGGGGCTCACACAGGCAAGGATCGCATCGACATCGACGCGCTCATCCTTTTCAGCAGCAATCACCGGTGTGGCGCCCGCTGCCAGAATGGCGATGCGATAGGCTAAAAAGCCATATTGCGGATAGATTGCCTCATCGCCCGGCGCAAGATAGATACGCGACAAAAGCGCCAGCGCCTCATCCGAACCATTGAAGCACATGAGATTGGCCATGTTCAGCCCATGCACCTCAGCAATGGCTTCGCGCAGGCATGTCGATGACCCGTCAGGATAAAATTCCAGCCGTCCGGCTGCCTCGCGCGCGGCCTCGGTTGCCTTTGAAGACGCGCCAAGCGGATTTTCATTGGCAGAAAGCTTGTACAGCTTCACACCCGGCGGCACCGTACTTTTGCCCGGCACATAAGCATCAATGTCCAAAATACCGGCGCGAGGCTGGGGACGAGACTGTTCTGGTGCCATGGTCATGATCTGAAATCCGCTGAAGGCCGGGACATTCCGGCAAGATATTTTGAAATAGCTGTCACACCCGACATTGTCGAGACTTGAGTGTGTCAGCAAGCATTGACGAAGATCGGGGCCAGTCCTAAATATATGCCAGTTCCGTGGTGATTTGGCCGGTCGGCTTGCAGCCACGTTAAAGAAGTCGCTAAAAAAGGCCGAGGCTGACAAGTCCTGTCAGGACCGGTTGCGATTTCGCCGCCGGTCTTTTTTGTTTGGCCGGCCAGTTTGTTGGAGAATATGATGCCGATCAAGATCCCCGATCAGCTTCCTGCGCGTGAAATACTCGTTCGCGAGGGTGTGTCCGTCATGGATGAACGCACCGCTCTGCGGCAGGATATCCGCCCGCTCCAGATCGGCTTGCTCAACCTCATGCCCAACAAGATCCGCACCGAAACCCAGTTTGCCCGGCTGCTTGGCGCTTCGCCCTTGCAGGTTGAATTGACGCTGGTGCGCGTTGGCAATCACAAGGCCAAAAACACGTCTGAAGAGCATCTGATCTCCTTCTACCAGACATGGGAAGAAGTGCGCGGGCGCAAGTTCGACGGCTTCATCATCACCGGTGCGCCAATCGAGCTGCTGGCATATGAGGATGTGGATTACTGGCGCGAGCTTGAACAGATTTTCGACTGGACAACCACCAATGTCCATTCCTCCTTCTTCATTTGCTGGGGGGCCATGGCCGCGGCCTGGCATTTCCATCGCATCCCCAAATATACGCTGGATAAAAAGGCTTTCGGTGTCTATCGCCATCATAACAACATTCCGGCCTCGCCCTATCTTGCCGGTTTTTCCGATGATTTTGCCGTGCCCGTATCACGCTGGACGGAAGTGCGCAGCCACGACATTCCACAGGATCGCGGCCTTGATCTGCTGATGGAATCAGACATTACCGGCCCCTGCCTGCTGTCAGAAGCAACCGGCAACCGGCTCTACATGTTCAACCATATCGAGTATGATTCAACCTCGCTGAAGGAAGAATATGACCGCGATATTGCGGCAGGCAGCGCCATTGACGTGCCGCATGAATATTATCCGGGCAATGACCCTTCACGCCCGCCACTCAACCGGTGGCGCTCACATGCACATCTGTTGTTTGGCAACTGGCTCAATCAGGTCTATCAGACCACCATATTTGATCTCAGCAAGATCGGCCAGTCGGCTTAGCGCAACGGGCGTTCTGACGAACGCAGCTTCCACTGCTCCAAGCTCTTGTTTTAGCCGCATTTGTGCAACGCCAGATGGCACCATCTGTGCTCACAAAATGCTTTAGCGCATGCCAAGGCTTGGTCTGCCCTGCGGAGAAAGCACAGGCACAAAAACGCGGCGCGAGGCCCGCTGGGCAACCGGAATGCCCTGATAGAGGCGCTTTTGCGCTTCTACGACAATAACACCGGAAAAAATCGGCCAGGCTTTACGGCCACTGCTTTCCAGCAGGCTGTGCATACGCATCATGAACCGTCGGCGTGACGGGGGAAACAACAACCCGTCCGCCCATGCTGCCGGTGTGAAATTTGCCTCCCGCAACAAGTCGCCAAGCTGCCCGCGCGAATAGGGCCGGCCGGTGCCAAAGGGTGTGTGTTCAAAACGCGCCCACACGCCACGCCGGTTCGGCACGACAATAACGACACGACCGGCTGGCGACAAAACCCGCCAGATTTCATTCAGCGTCTCGCGCGGGTTTTCCACATGTTCCAGAGAATGAACCAGCAACATGCGGTCGATAGACGCATCCGGCAGCGGCAGTTCCTCATCAAACACCAGTGCTGTGGCGGCAGGTCCCGTTGCTGGCCACAACACCGCACCTTGCGTGGCGGGCATGAAAGCAAACACACGTTCCGCATCTGCACCAAAGCGCTCCAGCCAGGGCAAGGCATAGCCTAGCCCCACCAGACGCTCATTGGGCACCTGCGCCCAGATTGATGACAGCGCCATGGTAATCGAGCGCTCAGCAAGACGGCCAAGGGGTGAGGCATAAAAAGAACGCAGATCAACAATATCAGAATACATGAAACGCCTTTTCAGCTTTGATCAAACGCTAACCGCTGTTGACAGCAGTTTCAACAAAACCTGCGCTGGGCAACCAAAAGCGAGGATGACAGTCCCTTATATCCGCCCTATGTCTAAAATGACGAAGGAGATTGATCATGACTGTTGAAGTTGAGCTGTTCACGTGCCAGCAGGATAATTTCGGTGCATTGATACGCGACAGAAAAACCAATGCCGTGGCGCTGATCGATGCGCCTGAAGAAGCACCGATCATAGCCGCTATTGAGCGCACCGGCTGGCCCCCCTCGCATCTGTTCATCACCCATCATCACAGCGACCATGTGGCCGCCAATCTGGCCCTGAAACAGCGCTTCAACCTGCACATTACCGGCCCGGAAGCCGAGAAGGACAAAATCCCCGGCATTGATGAGACGGTCAAGGATGGCTCACGCATCGCTTTCGGCAGCGGCTTTATTGACGTGATTGCCACCCCCGGCCACACGGCAGGTCATGTCTGCTATCACCTGCCACAGGCAAACATCATCTTTACCGCCGATACGCTGTTTGCGCTGGGCTGCGGGCGCTTGTTTGAATGCAAACCGGAAGTGATGTTTGCATCATTGCAAAAACTGGCAGCCCTGCCTGCTGACACGCAAGTCTATTGCGGCCATGAATATACGCTGAGCAATGCCCGTTTTGCCCTGACCATTGATCCTGCCAATGCTGCCTTGCAGGCCCGCGCCAAAGAGATCGAGGCCTTGCGGGCACAGAACAAGCCAACCTTGCCCACCACCATCGGTGCAGAGCTTGAAACCAACCCGTTCCTGCGCTTTGCCGATCCGACAATCCGTAAAAATCTTGGCATGGAAAATGCAACGGATGTCGAGGTCTTTACCGAAATCCGCCATCGCAAGGATAATGCATGATCCTGAAAAGCTGCAGACTTTTCAGATAAGATCATGCGCCAAAACAAACCTTAAGTCCCGGCCGGGATTTTCCTGCCAAGCAACAGCGACTTTGCCGCCAGCACCGCACCACCGGTAATCAGCAGGCAGGCGGCAAGAATGCGCAGCGACGGCTCGGCAAAGCCGGTGGCAATCAGCACCAGAGTGGACAAAAGTGGCGCGGCATAGCTGGCGGCCCCCAGCACCTGAATATCACCGCGCTTCACGCCGATGTCCCATGCGTAAAAGGCGGCCCCCACCGGCATCAGCCCCAACCCGATCACGGCCAGCCACTGGCCCGCATTGGCTGGCAGCACCGTTTCTTCAAGCAGCAGATGGCAGACCAGCGACAGCACACAGGTTGCGGCACAAAACCATGTGACCACGCTTGTTGGCACGGAAGGAAAACGGCGCGACAGCAGCGAATAGGCTGACCAGACCAGCGCACAGATGCCAGCCATGGCATAGCCGAAAGCGTAACTGGCATCAAAAGACAGGCCATTGCCGCGTGTTACGATCAAAAAAGTTCCGGCAAGGCCGAGCAGCGCCCCCAAAACATGGTTCCACGCAAGGCGCTCTCCCGGCATCAGGGCCGAGCCGATGACGATCAGCAGCGGCCACAGATAGGCAATCAGACTGGCTTCCACTGCCGGGGCATTGCGCAAGGCGGTGAAATAAAAAAAGTGGTAGCCGAACAATCCGGCAATACCGATTACCCACACCAGCGGCGGGATATGTATCTTTTGTGCGGGCCGGGGCATCAACAGGCGGCTCACAAGCCCGACGCCGGTGCCAATGGCAAAGGTGATGGATGACAAAAGAAAGGGCGGCACGTTCCCGGACGCATCGGTGAGCAGAGCCAGAAGCGCCCACATGGCAACAGCCGAAAACCCGATCAGTGTTGCCTGCATCATCCCCATTTTTATCTCTCTCCCGTTTTTATTCAGCAACTATTTTGACGCCTCGAAACGGCTGGCGCTGATCGTGATCGTTCCGATCTGCGTGCCGATCGTTGCCCGGATCGGGGCATATATGCCGGTTTGGCCGACCGGCGCAAATGTCACCATGATACGGCTGCGATCTTTCAGATAGTTAAGCGACTTCTTGCCCTTCCGGTAGCCGGAAACAGGCTGGAAATTCATGCGACAGGTAACGGTCGGCCCCTTATAGCCCTTTACGGAAACAGTGCCCATGGAAACGCGGCTGAGCTTCAGATCAGCGCGTATTTCACCATCATACATTTTCACCGTGCGGCCACACACATGGTCAATGCTGTCAGCCCGCACCATGGTGGAGGCAATCGGGTCAATGGCTGCCCGCAAATGCGCCTCTTGCAGCGCCACCCAGTCCTTGCCGCGCTTCTTTGGGGCAGGCTTGACCTGCGTGGACACGACCGTGCCATTGGCAAAGCGGATATCGACCAATGAGGGTTTTTTTGCCGACACATATTCGGCCCGGAAACTGTGGGAGACCGGCCCCTCGTTCATAATCTTGCCGGTTGCGCGCAGCGTGCCTTTCGTATCGTCGAAAATGCGACCAAGACCGGCGCTGGTGACCGCACCGCTGATTGAATAGTTGCTTTTTTCATAAGTGCTTTTGATGGCGGCGCGCGCAATCGGCAAGCCCAGATAGGTTACGCTGTAATCACCGCTGAAATTTTGTGCAGCCATGGCCCCCGAAGATGCAAACAGCGGCAACAGCATGACAGCAGCGGCAAGCCGGATAGAAAATGAACACGCCATGGCTCATGTCCTGTTTCTGGTTTTTTTGTTTTACACATGTCTTTATCCCGAAACTGGCAGCCAGTTCGGGAGACAGGCTCGATCAGCTTGCATATAGCGCCAAATTCGGCCTTTCTAAGAAGGCTGTTTACCGTGACAGGCCAAGCTTGTGCTTGACGCATGGGCGAAATCCCCCTATGGAACGCCAACTTTCCTTTAGGTCAGCCCATTGGAGACTGCGCGTCGTATTGCGTGGGCATCTGGGTTGGCCGGAACAAGAATAATTGAAGGGTGCAATCATGTCCCGCGCTTGCGAACTCACCGGCAAAGGCGTTCTGACCGGCAATCGTGTCAGCCATGCCAACAACAAGACCCGTCGTCGCTTCCTGCCCAATCTGGTCAATGTCACGCTTATTTCCGAAGCGCTGAACCAGAATGTGCGCCTGCGTATTTCCGCAGCCGCCCTGCGCTCGGTTGAACATCGCGGTGGTCTTGACGCTTTCCTGATCAAGGCCGATGAGGCTGAACTGTCGCAGCGCGCCCGTCTGATCAAGAAGCAGATCACCAGAAAAACTGCCGAACAGGCCGACGCCTGAAACTGATCATGCGCAGCCGCTGCCTTGATAGGCAGCGCTGCACTGGTTCCATCACCCAGGATAAAAAAATGCGTTTTCTTGTCAATTATCTGCCTTTCGTGGCCGCCATGGCGCTTGTCGTTGTGGCGTCGAATGTGCTTGTCCAGTTCCCGCTGGATGTTCAGGTGGCCCACCTGTCGCTGGCCGATGTGCTGACCTGGGGCGCATTTACCTACCCCTTCGCCTTTCTTGTCACCGACCTTGCCAACCGGCGCTATGGCCCGGCCGTGGCGCGGCGCATTGTCTTTATCGGCTTCATGGCCGCCATCCTCTGCTCCATCGTCAGCCCGCCGCTGCTCTACAGGCTTGGCCTGATCGAGTTCGATACGGCGGCAGCACGGCTGGTGCGCATTGCCTGCGCTTCGGGCGCTGCTTTTTTAAGTGCGCAATTGCTCGATGTCGCTGTTTTCAACCGGCTGCGCCAAAAAAGCTGGTGGCGCGCCCCCATCTTCGGCACGCTGTCGGGGTCCGTGCTTGATACAGCCCTGTTCTTTGCCGTGGCGTTTGCCCCGGCCTTTGCCATTCTTGGTCCCAATGAACCGTTTGCGCTGGAGCCTGCCCCGCTGATGGGCATCTTTCCTGTCGATGTGGTGCGCTGGCTGTCCTGGGCGGTGGGTGACTTCACCATCAAGCTGGCCATCGCCGTCTTTGCACTCATCCCTTACCGTTTGATGGTGCTGCGCTGGAGCCGGCCAGTCAGCCTGTAATCGACGTGCAATCCGATGATGATACTGGCGTCCGGGTATGGTTCATCCTATATTGGGCGTGACGGTCTGCGCTTCCCGGCAGGAATACATATTCCCGGGGCCTTATCGATCTCCAAGGGAGCTGTCCCTGACTGGTCCCGTGGGGCCGGACATATGGCGCCCACCTACTTTGTAGGTTCCCGGGATCGACATTTCCACCGGCTGTTGTGGATCGTCACTTTTTCAAAAATTTGTGATCTGCGCATGACCTCCGCCACAGAAGACAAAAACTCCGTTCGGGCCAAAGCCCTGGCTCGCCGCGATGCGCTGGATGAGGCCTTGCGCACTGAACTGGCTTTGCGTGTGGCCAAAATCGGCGCGCAAATGATCGATTTTACGCCGGGAACCATTATTTCCGCCTTTTTGCCGATTCGCTCCGAAATTGACCTGCGCCCCCTGATAAACAATCTCTACAGCAAGGGCGCACGGCTATGTGTTCCGGCTGTACTCGACAAAAAAACCATCGAATTTCGTGAATTGAAGAAAAACAGCGAGCTGGTCAATACCGGCTTTGGCACCTTCGGTCCGGGGCCGCAAGCTGCGGTGCTTGATCCTGAAATCATTCTCCTGCCACTGGCGGCTTTTGATCTGCGCGGCCATCGTCTGGGCTATGGGGCCGGCCATTATGACCGCGCCTTGGCGCGCCTTCACGCAAAAGGCTTGCGGCCACGCCTGATCGGCGCAGCCTTTGCCTGCCAGCAGGTGGAGCATGTGCCACAAGAAGATCATGACGTTGGGCTTGATGACATTCTTACCGAAAACGGATTGCACCATTTTCAGCAGCCCTGATTGTTGAAAAACACATTCCACTTTCTGTCCATATCCTCTAAAGAACCTTTCCATGCGACTTCTTTTTCTCGGTGACATGGTTGGCAAGGCTGGCCGCACGGCGGTCTGGGAACAGCTTCCCGGCCTCATTTCAGATTTCCGGCTCGATTTTGTCATCGTCAATGGTGAAAACGCAGCCGGCGGCTTTGGCATTACCGAGGCCATTTTTCATGCCACCATCGAGGCCGGGGCCGATGTCGTCACCACCGGCAATCATGTATGGGACCAGCGCGATGCACTGAATTTTGCACCCCGCGAAGACCGTTTCCTGCGCCCGTCCAATTTCCCCAAAGGCACGCCCGGCAAAGGGTCCGGGCTTTACATGGCCCGTAATGGCGCGCGTGTCATGGTGGCCAACATTATGGGCCGCGTCTTCATGCACCCCGAACTGGATGATCCGTTTCAGGCCGGTGAACGGGAACTGGCAGCCTGTCCATTGGGCGAACAGGCCGACGCGGTGGTCATCGACTTTCACGCCGAGGCAACCAGTGAAAAAATGTGCTTTGCCCATTTTGTCGATGGGCGGGCCTCGCTGGTGATCGGCACCCACACCCACCAGCCGACAGCCGATCATCAGATTCTCAATGGCGGCACAGCCTATATGTCGGATGCGGGCATGTGCGGCGATTATGATTCGTCGCTGGGCATGGACAAGGAAGAACCATTAAACCGCTTCCTGTCCAAAGTACCCAAAGGCCGTTTTGAGGCGGCCAATGGCCCGGCAACCCTGTGCGGCGTTGGTGTGACCCTTTCCGACCGCACCGGCCTGGCTGAAAAAATTTCCCCCTTCCGGCGCGGCCCGCGGCTGGAAGAGGTGATGCCGTCTTTCTGGACCTGACAGACCGCCAGAAAGCCTCTGGCATTCCCAAGGTTAGAGCATTTTGCAGTCAAATGATTCCATTTGACTGCAAAATGCTCTAGTTTTTGCCAGCGTTCCATTGGAGACTGCTGCCAGATGCTGGATTTTCTCGCAGGCCATTTCGACTGGCTGAACAACCCGACCGCATGGGTGGCGCTGCTCACTCTGGTGGTTCTGGAGATCGTGCTTGGCATCGACAATCTGATCTTCATTTCCATCCTGACCAACAAGCTGCCACCCAAGCACCGCGCAAAGGCGCGCACACTTGGCATTGGGGCTGCACTCATCATGCGCCTGCTGCTGCTGGCCACAATTTCCTACATCGTCAAACTCACCAATCCGCTGTTTGTGCTGTTTGACCACCCATTTTCATGGCGCGACATTATTTTGATGACCGGCGGCCTGTTCCTTGTCTGGAAAGCCACCCGCGAAATTCACCATTCGGTTGACCCTGACGCCGACAAAAGCCAGATGATCAAACACAGCGTCGAACTCTCGCTTGGTGGCGCCATCTTCCAGATTCTCCTGCTCGATCTGGTTTTTTCCATCGATTCCATCATCACCGCCGTTGGCATGACCGATGAGATCGCCATCATGTATATTGCGGTGATTGTTGCCGTGGGCGTAATGCTGATTGCGGTTAATCCGCTCTCGGCCTTCATTGAGAAAAACCCCACCATCGTCATGCTGGCGCTGGGCTTCCTGCTGATGATCGGCATGACGCTGCTTGCCGACGGCATGGGCTTTCATGTGCCCAAAGGCTATATCTATGCCGCCATGGGTTTTTCAGCGATGGTCGAGGGGCTGAACATGCTGGCCCGGCAGCGCAAGGCAAGGACAAGAAAGCGCGGCCATCAACCCAGATGATGTTGCAGGGCGATATTGGTGTGCGGCTGGACGAATTGCCCGGTTTTCTTTATAAGCGCGCCATTGCAGGCATCGGCTTCATCAAACGGAAACCTTCTGTCGGACCGCCCGGCGCCTGACCAGACAAACAGGTCCGGTCCCGGGCATTCCAGCCTGTTGCGACCCGGACGTCACCAAACATCAGGGAACCTTATGGCCGGCCATTCACAATTTAAAAACATCATGCATCGCAAGGGCCGTCAGGATGCGATGCGCTCCAAGCTCTTTTCCAAGCTGGCGCGTGAAATCACGGTTGCAGCCAAGGCGGGAATGCCTGACCCGGCCATGAACCCGCGCCTGCGTCTGGCCATTCAAAATGCCCGCTCCGAATCCATGCCAAAGGACAATATCCAGCGCGCCATCAACAAGGCCGCCGGCAGTGATAGCGAAAACTATGAGGAAGTGCGCTATGAAGGCTATGGCCCCGGCGGCGTGGCGGTGATTGTCGAGGCGCTGACCGACAACCGCAATCGCTCCGCCTCCAATATACGTGCCGCCTTCACCAAGGCTGGCGGCTCACTGGGAGAAACCGGCTCGGTCTCCTTCATGTGGGACCGGGTGGGTGAAATTACCTATCCGGCTTCCGCCGGTTCTGCCGACGCCATTATGGAGGCAGCTATCGAGGCAGGTGCAGAAGATGTGGAATCTGATGAGGAGAGCCATACCATCTACTGCGCTTTTGAAGCGATCAACGAAACCGCCAAAGCACTGGAAGAGGCGCTTGGTGAAGCAAGTTCGGTCAAAGCCATCTGGAAGCCGCAAAACACCATTCCTGTTGATGAAGAGCGCGCCCAGTCACTGATCAAGATGGTTGGTGTGCTTGAAGACGATGATGATGTGCAAAACGTCTATGCCAATTTTGAGGTTGACGATGCAACGCTGGCGAGACTGAGTGCCGGATAAGGCTAGAGCTTCGGACCAAAAAATGGAATCGGTTTTTGGATAATTCCGATGCTCATTCAAAGAGTTAGAGCGTCCTTTGTGCGTCCGATAGGACGCACGGCGCTCTAAGTAATCCCCAATAAAAAAACCCGCCATGCAAGGCGGGTTTTTTATTGTTCAATTTATATGAGCGCGCACGCGCGCCCCGAACAACTCTCAAGATTTTTAAATGCCGAGATTGGCAAACTTGTTCTTGAACTTCGACAGACGGCCACCGCGGTCAACCAGCGTCTGCTGGCCGCCGGTCCAGGCCGGGTGCGTGGTCGGGTCGATGTCGAGGTTCATCGTGTCCCCCTCCTTGCCCCAGGTCGAGCGGGTCATGTATTCGGTGCCATCGGTCATTACAATCTTGATGGCGTGATAATCGGGGTGAATGTCTGCCTTCATCGCTCTCGTCCTATATTGGGGTACGGCGGCCCTGCGGCGATGCGCCCCTTTTAAAAAACTCAAGGCCGCAGCTATTCAAAAGCCGCAGCCTGAAACGGTCGGCGAGCCTATACAACACCTGAAACTGAATCACAAGGTCGCAACAGCGCATAATGGCAGGACCGGCAGTGATGGAGACCCGTAATATGGCGCAATCTGAAAATGCCGAAGCACGGCGGCGCTCACTTAAACCGCTCAGGCAGGTTTTTCCCTATATCCGCTCCTATCGCGGGCTGGTTATCGGCGCCTTGATTTCGCTGGTGATGGCGGCAGTGACGACACTTGCGCTGCCTCTGGCTGTGCGTCGCCTGATCGATCAGGGTTTTTCCCACGCCAACACCACTTTTGTGTCCAATTATTTTGCCATGCTCATGGGCATGGCGGCACTGCTGGCTCTTGCCTCGGCCGCCCGCTATTATTTTGTCATCACGCTGGGGGAGCGGGTCGTTTCGGATCTGCGCCGTGATGTTTTTTCGCATCTGACCACATTATCCCCGGTTTTTTTCGACCGGATACAATCAGGCGAAATCATCTCGCGGCTGGCTGCCGATACCACACAGATCAAATCTGCAGTGGGAGCAACGGCTTCAGTTGCCTTGCGCAATCTCATTCTCGGCTTCGGGGCGCTGGCCATGATGGTGATCACCAGCCCCAAACTGTCGGGTCTGGTGGTTGGCGCCATTCCGCTGGTGGTCATTCCGCTGATTGCCTTCGGGCGTTCCGTGCGCCAGCGCTCACGAGCCGCGCAAGACATGCTGGCAACAGCAAATGCCTATGCGGGCGAGCAGATTAGCGCCATCCGCACCTTGCAATCCTTTACCAATGAAGACCTTGTCACCAGCCGTTTTCATGCAGCGGTCGAGACCGCTTTCAAGGCAGCGCGCTCTTCCGTGCTGGCGCGCGCCCTGCTCACCTTTGTCGCCATCTTCATTGTTTTTTCGTCTGTGGTTGCGGTGCTGTGGTTTGGTTCGCGTGATGTTCTTACGGGTGCCATATCACCGGGCACACTTGGGCAATTTCTGCTCTATTCGGTTTTTGCAGCCGGTGCACTGGGCGCTTTATCAGAAGTCTGGGGCGAGCTTGCACAGGCTGCCGGTGCGGCTGAACGGCTGACCGAACTTCTGGCCGCAGAAGCTGAAATCAGATCACCTGCCAACCCGACCCCCCTGCCGGTTCCGGCGCGTGGCGCGCTTGCCTTTGAAAATGTGTCGTTTGCCTATCCGGCAAGCCCCGACCGCACGGTGCTGCATGAGCTTTCCTTCACCGTTCAGCCAGGAGAAACAATTGCCATTGTCGGGCCATCGGGTGCTGGTAAAAGCACGCTGTTTGCCCTGCTTCAGCGCTTTTATGATGTAAACCATGGCGCCATCTTCATGGACGGTACTGATCTGCGCGAAGCCGACCTGCAGGCGCTGCGGGCACGCATGTCGATTGTGCCGCAAGATGTGACCATTTTCGCCAGCTCCGTGCGCGACAATATCGCTTTTGGCCGCCCCAGGGCATCAGAGGCCGAGATCAGGGCCGCAGCACAGGCAGCACAAGCCGAAGAATTCATCCTGAAGCTGGAGCGGGGCTATGACACGCAGGTGGGCGAGCGTGGCGTGACCCTTTCAGGCGGCCAGCGCCAGCGCCTTGCCATTGCCCGCACCATTTTGCGCAATGCGCCCGTTCTGCTGCTTGATGAGGCCACTTCAGCACTTGACGCCGCCAGTGAAATGCTGGTTCAGGACGCATTGTCTGGCCTGATGCAAACCCGTACCACGCTGGTGATTGCGCACCGGCTGGCAACCGTGCTTCAGGCCGATCGCATCCTTGTCATGGATGAGGGGCGCATTGTCGAAGAGGGCGACCATCGCAGTCTTGTCGCCAAAGGCGGCCTTTATGCCGAACTTGCCCACCTGCAATTCAAGGCCGGAATTTTAGAGCCTGTCTCCTGAATTGGGAACCAATTTCAGGATAAAGAAGCGTCAGCGTTCGGTCAGCTTCAGTTCAATGCGGCGATTGCGGTCGCGCGCTTCTTGTGTATCGGTTTCATCCAGCGGCTGATATTGACCAAAACCGGCAGCCACCAGCCGGTCGGCCGGCACCCCGTTGGCAATCAGGAACTTGACCACCGAAAGGGCGCGCGCCGACGACAATTCCCAATTGTCCTTGAAGCGCCCGGCCCCCGACAAGGGCTGGTCATCGGTGTGACCATCAACCCGCAAGACCCAGTGAATCTCGGGCGGGATTTCCTTTTGCAACTCGATAATGGCGCCAGCCAGTTTTTGCATCTCAACCTGGCCTGCCTCATTAATCTGATCGGAGCCGACAGGAAATAAAACTTCCGACTGAAACACGAAACGGTCACCAACAATGCGGATATTGTCGCGATCAGACAAGATTTCGCGCAACCGCCCGAAGAAATCAGAGCGGTAGCGGTTCAGTTCCTGCACACGCTGGGCCAGCGCCACATTCAGCCGACGCCCCAGATCGGCAATCTTGGCATTGGAATCGCGGTCGCGTGCTTCCGAGGCTTCCAATGCCTGTTCAAGCGCCCCGATCTGGCGACGCAGGGCGGCAATCTGCTGATTGAGCAATTCAACCTGCGACAAGGCGCGCTGGCTGATCTGGCGTTCGCTGTCCAGCTCTCCAGCAATCCTGTCAGCGCGCGCAGACGCTTCACTGCCCGCCCCTGCTCCTGCCGCCAGCAATTGTTCCAGCCGGCTTTTTTCAGATTCAGCACCAGCAAGCGACGCCTGAAGATTGACAAGAGCGTCCTGCGTGTCCTGTACATTGGCGCGCTCAAGCGCCAGAAGCTGTGTCAGTTCATTGATCTGGGCGTTCAGGCGGTTGAGCGCCTCATCCTTGCCGGAAATCTCACGGCTAAGCAGAAATTGCGCCAGCACGAACACCGAAAGCAAAAACATGATGGCCAAAAGCAGCGTCGACAGCGCATCGACGAAACCCGGCCAATAATCAATGTGACGGTAACTGCGCCGCCCACGGCCCAGAGCCACCTAGTTTCCTCCCTTTTGCGCCTTGAGCGCATCGGCAATTTTTTCCAGCGTTTCGCGCATGGCGCGCTGTTCATCCGACTGGGCTTCCACCCAATCCCGCATGATCTGCTGTTCGGAACGCATATTCTTGACCAGACCGGCAATACCATCGGCCAGATTGGCCATGGCAGCGGCCACGCGCGGGCTGGAGCCGTCATTTTCCTGGAGCGAGCGCAGCCGCTCGGAAAGAGCGCGCAGCTCATCTGTGGCGCCTGTATCCTGTCCACTGCCGGGCGCGGCAAGATCAGAGGAAAGATCGGTCACCGAAGACAGCCAGTTTTCAAGCTCGGTGTAAAAACGATTCTGCGCACGGCCTGCCTGGAGATCTAGAAAACCAAGAATGAGCGACCCGGCAAGACCGAACAGCGAGGATGAAAACGCTGTTCCCATGCCTGAAAGCGGTGACGAAAGCCCCTGTTTAAGCGCCTCCAGAACAGAGGCTGAATCGCCGGTGCCCGGATCCAGCGACTGAATGGTGTCGGAGATTGAGCCAATGGTCTGCAAAAGCCCCCAGAACGTGCCAAGCAGTCCTAAAAACACCAGAAGGCCGACAAGATAGCGCGAGGTATCGCGGCTTTCATCAAGGCGCGTGGCGATCGAATCAAGCATGGTGCGCATGGAACTGGTCGAAACCGCAATCGAGGCGGAACGGCCAAGCATGGCCTGCATGGGCGCCAGCAATACCGGATTGGTGGTTTCGGCCCCCGCCCGGAAAGAATTAACCCATCGCACTTCACGAAACAGCCGCCCCACTTGCCCAAAGGCCAGCAGGATACCGACAATGAGTACACCCAGAATAAGGCCATTCAGGCCGGGATTGGTGATAAAGGCGGACTGGATCTGCCGGCTGAGGATAATGGCGATAAAGCCCACCAGCACCAGAAAAATGACCATGGTCAGCAAAAACGCCTGCGGGCTGGAAAGCTTGTGCGGATCGTAGCTCAGTACATCCGAACCACCGCCAATACCGAACGATCTGAGCAGGGCCATGTATCTTCCATCTGATTTGCGTACGTTACACTGACACTACAACATGTCACCCATAAGTGGGAACCGCTTATGGCAGATGGCTCATGCGGCACATATCAGCGCAAGGCAACCGGCTTTGACAGCGTCTTGATCAACGCCCGGTGAATCGCCTCATTGCCTGCAACAACCCCGCCGGTTTCAAATATCTGCTGGCCACCCCTGGTGTCCGAAGCGAAGCCGCCTGCCTCACGCAGCAGCAAAAGCCCGGCGGCCACATCCCATGGTGACAGGTTATTTTCCCAATATCCATCAAGACGGCCAGCCGCCACATAGGCCAGATCAAGGGCGGCCGCGCCCATGCGGCGCACACCTGCCACCTCGCCCATGACATTGCGCAGTTCAATCAGAAAATCACCATGATGACCACGGCCCAGATGTGGAACGCCGCAGCCAACCACGGCATCGGTCAGCTTGGTGCGCGCAGCCACCCGCAAGCGGCGGTCATTCATGAATGCCCCGCCACCGCGTTCAGCCGTGTAAAGCTCATCCATGATCGGATTGTAGACAACACCGGCAACGATCTGGCCCTGACGCTCCAAGGCGATGGACACAGCAAAAACCGGAATGCCATGCAGAAAATTGGTGGTGCCATCAAGCGGATCGACAATCCAGCGGTGCTGATCATCTTCACCATCAACCGCGCCACGCTCTTCCATCAAAAAGGCATAGCCGGGGCGGGCCTTGGAAAGCTCGGAAAAAACAATGTCTTCAGCGCGGCGATCCGCCTGACTGACATAATCGCCCGGACCTTTAAGAGACACCTGAAGGTTTTGAACTTCGCCGAAATCGCGCGAAAGCGAACGACCGGCCTTCATGGCTGCCTGAACCATGACGTTGAGCAGGGCTGAACGGGCCATGACGATATGATCTCCAGATCCATTGAAAAAATGCCGGCAAGCGCGGACAATTGACGCTTCCAAGACCACAAATCGCCGTCTGTGGCAAGAGAGGCCTGCATTGTCGTCGTCTCTGTCGGATGTCAGGGCAGGCTTGTCAGGGCAGGCGGTTGGCGCGCTGCACGCTCTGTTGCAACTCCTCTTTGGTCAGGCCCTCCAGATAGCCTTCCATTTCAGGGTCGATCAGCCCGGCACGGCGCGCCACAATATACCAGGCGGCTGCCAGAACCGGATCAGGATCAGTGCCAAGAGCGGCCACATAAAGCTTGGCCAGCCGGTTCTGGGCGGCGACATTGCCGCCATTGGCCGCCAGTTGCATCCAGCTGAAACCTTGCTTGTAGTCGCGCGCGCCGCCACGGCCTTCAATGAACCATTGGGCCAGATCAAGCTGGGCGGTATCAAAATTCTGTCGCGCCGCCTTTTCCAGCCATTCACGGGCCTTGATGTCGTCTTGCTGGCGGCCGCCAACGCCATTGGCATAGATCTGCGCCAGCGCATATTGCGCATCGGCCACGCCCGCTTCTGCGGCGCGTTCATAATAATCGACCGCCAGAGACAGATCTTCGGGGTTTTCCTTCACCAGAAGCTGGGCAAAATTGAACTGGGCCAGCGCATTTCCGGCCTCGGCTGCTGCCTGCATCAGCGCATAGGCCTGTTTTTTGTCCTGTGGCACAAAATTACCGTCAAGCAGCATCAAGGCATATTGAAACTGTGCTTCGGGGACACCGCGTTCGGCAGCCGCCTCATACCATTTTGCCGCTTGCCTGGCATCAAGGGGAACGCCAAGCCCGCGCGCCAGCAATTCAGCCAGCAGCACCTGTGCCGCCGGGTCACCATTTTGAGCGCGTGGCAAGGCCAGATTATAGGCGGTCTTGTAAAGCCCGCGCTGATACGCACCATAGGCATCATCAACCCGCCTGCCAAAACGGGCGGGATCGAGCCCGGGTTGCTGGGCCGGTGCATCCGATGCCGAGGACTGCGGATGGGGTCTGTCGCTCTTTTCCGGCGCAGCCTTAGGCGTCCCCGTGGCGCTCAAAAGCGCGCAGGACAAAAGCAATGCAAGGCCAGCGCGCCTTGCCATATCAGTTGTCGAAACGGGGTGCATGTTCATCCAGCAGCGCATTGGCACGCGCCACCGCCTCCCGCGGATCGCCCCCATCGGCAAAAACGGCGGCTGAAAGTGCGACAAATTCCGCGCCGGTTGCAGCCACATCAACCACCGAGGCCACATCATTACCCCCCATGACAATGCAGGGAATTTCCACCATTTCTGCCCACCATGCGCCAAGGTTGAGATTGCGCGGATGCGGGTTTGCATCCGTGTCATAGCCAAAGCGGCCAAAAAACAGATAGTCAGGGCCTTCTTCGCCAAGCTCCAGCGCCTCGTCACGGGTTTTGACCCCACCACAGCCGACCACCATGCGCTCTTGCACACGCTCAATGGCATCCGCCAGTTCCGGCCGCTTGCCCTCAATATGGATGCCATCGGCCTTGATGCGCCCCACCACCCGGCTGTCACCGGCAAGGATGGCGGCTGCACCTGCAGCCTGCGCCAGCGGCGCCAGTTTTTCAACGGAACGCTGGAAAGCCACTTCATCCATGTCGCCTTGTGGCAACAGCACGGAAGCCACATCACCCCCTGCAAGAGCCGCAGCAAGCTGATCATCTTGCGTGCCGGGCATGGCGATGAGAACAAGGCGACAGCGATTGGGAGGCGTTTGCAAGGTCATGACGGTTCCGGTTTTCTTTTTATTCTAGAGCATTTTTCACGGAAACAGATGAAATGATCTAGCGTGGCAAAATTGGCTGCATTGGGGCATAAAGCAAAGCGCGCGGCTTGAACAGATCAGGCTCCATGCAGGGGCTGTGAAGAAAATGACCTGAAAACAGGACATTTAGGCGACAATTTCCGGCAAGTTTAAGCCTCCATTAAGCTTTACGATTGATTACTGCACCTATCCAGTGATCTGGATTCTTACCGAGTGGTTGGAGCCACTTTGTTTGACGCCTCCCTGTTAACTTTTCAGAGCCGCCTAACCTGCGGCTCTTTTTTTAACCTGCCTCGGGGGCAGGCAACAGTTTCAGGGTCGAGGTCCATTTTGCACAAGCAAGCTGTTTATATTAACCTTCCATTAAGTATATGCTTGCCTTGAAATGCCATCAGGCGCATTTTCCGGGCGGTTAGCCTTATAGGATGGCAGCTATGCGATGGAAGCGAATCGCTTCCTGGTCCGGCCAGGGTGCAATATGAATCAATCGTCTCAGGAAAGCGGGAATACGGTCAGGCTGGCCGAGCACCGGATTTTCTCACCTTCCTTCCAGCCGCTTTACAATGAAGGCATGGGGCTGGTTGAGCATGCCGCCGATTATCTGGATTCGCGTGGACGCATGGAGGCCAAAAAGCTCAGCCGTCTGGCCGCAACCCTTTATGCGGCCGAATCCATGCGGCTGACGACACGGCTCATGCAGATTGCTTCCTGGCTGCTGCTTCAACGCGCCGCCAATTCGGGTGAAATGACCCGCGATCAGGTGGCGGCTGAAAAAGCCAAGGTGCGCCTTGATACGGTCTCAGCCCATGAAGATGCCGATGGCTGGAGTGAATTGCCGGTCGAATTTGTCGATCTGGTGCGCCGCTCTTTGCGCCTGCAATCGCTGGTGCGCCGCATGGATGAGGAAGTCTATGGCGGAGCGCTGCCGCAAGGGCTGGAACGCGGCAGCCCGGTATTTGACCAGATTTCACTTCTCAACACGGCTTTTGCCCGCGGCTGACCTGATCCTGTTTCTGGTTTGTTCACATTTTGCTGGCAAGTCTGCGGCCAGTGAATAAAGTGAGCAATCATGGCAGAACCGATTCGAATTATTGGCATCGACCCCGGGCTTCGGCGCACCGGCTGGGGCATTGTCGAAAGCCTTGGCAATTCCTTGCGCTTTGTGGCGTCCGGCTCGGTCTGCTCGGATGCCAAGGCAAATCTGGCCTCGCGCCTGTGCCAATTGCATGAGGGCCTGTCGCAGGTGCTGCACCAGGCCATGCCGCATGAGGCGGCAGTGGAACAAACCTTTGTCAACAAGGATGCAACCGCAACCCTGAAACTGGGGCAGGCGCGTGGCGTCGCCATGCTGGTTCCAGCCCTTGCCGGTCTGCCGGTGGCTGAATATGCGCCCAATGCGGTTAAAAAAGCAGTCATCGGCGTTGGCCATGGCGACAAGAAACAGATCCACATGATGGTCAAGGTGCTGATGCCAAAGGCCATGTTTGACACCCATGATGCCGCCGACGCACTTGCCATCGCCATCTGTCATGCCCATCACCGGCAAAGTGTGGCATATCGGTTGCGGCAAAGTGCATAAATTCAGGGGCAGATAAAAACATGATCGGCAAGCTGAAAGGGGAAATCGACGAGATCGGCGAAGATCATTGCATCATTGATGTGCAAGGCGTCGGCTATATCGCATTTTGTTCAGCCCGAACGCTGGCCGCCCTTCCCGGCCCCGGTGAAGCCATTGTGCTGTTTATCGAAACGCTGGTGCGCGAGGACATGATCCGGCTTTACGGTTTTGCCAGCGCACTGGAACGGGAATGGTTTCGCCTGCTGTCAACCAGTGTGCCGGGCGTTGGCCCCAAGGTGGCGCTGTCGGTATTGTCGGCCCTGTCACCTGCTGAACTTGCCAATGCCATTGCCTTGCGTGACTTTGCCATGATGACGCGCGCCCCCGGCGTCGGCAAGAAAGTGGCTGAGCGCATCATTACAGAGTTGAAAAACAAGGCGCCTGCCTTTGCCGGTGAAGCCAGCAGCACCATCGGCTTGAAACAGGAACTGGGCGAGGGCACAGCCCCTGCGCCCGTGGCGGATGCGGTTTCAGCGCTTGCCAATCTTGGCTATGCGCGTGATGTTGCCGCCAATGCGATAGCCGCAGCGCTGAAAACAGCCGGTGAAGATGCCGATTCGGCAAAACTCATCCGCCTTGGCCTGAAGGAACTGGCAAGGTGAGTTTGCGCCTGCCCACAGCCTGCTTGCCCCGGATCGCGCATCATGGCAGGACAGCGCCATGAACACGGACCCCCGCCTTATTTCTCCCGACCAGCGCGGCGAAGATGCCGAGCAGACGCTGCGCCCGCAAACGCTTGACGATTTTGTCGGGCAGGCGGCAGCGCGCGCCAATCTCAAAGTGTTTATTGAAGCCGCCAAAGGGCGCGGGGATGCGCTGGACCATGTGCTGTTTGTCGGTCCGCCGGGGCTTGGCAAAACCACGCTTGCCCAGATCATGGCGCGTGAAATGGGCGTCAATTTCCGCTCCACTTCAGGCCCTGTCATTGCCAAGGCGGGCGATCTGGCCGCTCTTTTGACCAATCTTGAAGATCGTGATGTGCTGTTCATTGACGAGATTCACCGCCTCAGCCCGGCGGTTGAGGAAATTCTTTATCCGGCGATGGAAGATTTCCAGCTTGATCTGATTATCGGCGAAGGTCCGGCCGCACGTTCGGTCAAGATCGACCTTGCCCGCTTCACGCTGGTGGCGGCAACCACGCGGCTTGGCCTGCTGACCAATCCGCTGCGTGACCGGTTTGGCATTCCGGTGCGGCTTAATTTTTATACGGTGGACGAGCTGGAACTGATTGTGCGGCGCGGTGCGCGCCTGCTTGGCCTGCCGATGAATGATGATGGCGCGGTGGAAATTGCGCGCCGCGCCCGCGGCACACCGCGTATTGCCGGGCGGTTGCTGCGGCGGGTCCGTGATTTCGCCACCGTTGCAGGTGAAGAAACCGTCAACCGCAAGGTTGCCGATGAGGCCCTGCTGCGGCTGGAGGTCGATGGACAGGGGCTTGATGCGCTGGATCGGCGCTATCTTTTGATGATTGCCCAGAATTTTGGTGGCGGTCCGGTGGGCGTGGAAACCATTGCCGCTGCCCTTTCAGAGCCGCGTGACGCCATTGAGGACATTATCGAACCCTATCTCATCCAGCAGGGGTTTATCCAGCGCACCCCGCGGGGCCGTATTTTAACCGCCAATGCCTGGCGTCATTTAGGGCTTGAAGCGCCGCGTGATATAACCCAGCAGCAGACGAGCCTGTTTGAGGACGAATGAGCGCGCCAGACCACATTCCCCCCGGCCTTTCAGGTGAATTGACCACTTTCGGACACCGGCTTATGGCGCGTGTCTATTATGCCGATACGGATTTTTCCGGCGTTGTCTATCATGGCCGCTATCTGGAATTTTTCGAGCGGGGCCGCTCTGACTTTCTGCGGCTGGTGGGTGTCCATCACACGCAATTGGCAGCCGGTGAACAGGGCGAAAAAATCGTCTGGGTGGTGCGGCGCATGGAAATCGACTTTCGCAAACCCGCCCGCATCGACGATATTTTAACCGTTGAAACCCGCACGCTGGAAGTGTCGGGGGCGCGCATCACCATGGCCCAGCAGTTGAAGCGCGATGACGACTTGCTGGTGGAAGCGCGTGTTGAAGCAGCCATTATTGGCGAAAATGGTCGCCCGCGCCGTTTTCCCAAAGACTGGATTGCAGCTTTCATGCCAACCCCCGGGCCAAAATCCTGACTGGCTGCAAAATACTCTAACACATCCTTAACCATAACACTTCATGAAGAAGCGATGAAAATCGAAGGGGCGGACATGCCTTCCTTTGACCAACATTTGCCGTAAAAAGGCAGCCAATGACGCTTGTTGAGAGTATTTCCGGCAAGAATGGCCGGTAAAAACCCGGCCTGCAAAGTTTTAAGGAAGGTTTGGATGGAAAATATCGCTCTTGCTGAACCGGCAGCGAATTTGTCGATATGGGCCTTGTTCATGCAGGCCAACTGGGTGGTCAAGCTGGTCATGATCGGTCTGCTGGGGGCCTCCATATGGACCTGGGCCATCATCTTCGACAAGATTGTCTCTTATGGCCGCATGAAGCTGGCGCTTAACCGCTTTGAGCAGATTTTCTGGTCGGGACAGTCGCTGGAAGAACTTTACCGCACCCTTTCCGATCGCAAGACCACCGGCATGGGCTCGATTTTTGTGGCCGCCATGCGCGAATGGAAAAAGAGCTTTGAAAAAGGTGCAAAATCACCGCACGGTCTGCAAATGCGTATCGACAAGGCGATGGATCTTGCGCTGACACGCGAGATGGAGCGCCTGGAAGGCAGCCTGGGCTTTCTGGCCACAATCGGCTCGGCCGCCCCCTTTATCGGGTTGTTTGGTACGGTGATCGGCATCATGACCTCGTTTCAGGCTATTGCCGGTTCCAAATCCACCAGCCTGGCAGTTGTGGCCCCCGGTATTGCCGAAGCGCTGCTGGCCACGGCCATTGGCCTGCTTGCCGCCATCCCCGCCGTCATTGCCTATAACAAGCTGTCATCCGATGCCGGCAGGCTGGCCGGGCGCATGGAAGGCTTTGCCGATGAGTTTTCCGCCATACTCTCGCGCCAGATTGATGAGAAAACAGGCAAGGCTGCCTGAGGCTTGATCTGCGGTTTTAAAAATGGGCCAAATGGCTTGAGGTTTTAGAAAATGGGAATGTCTGTAGGTGCCGGTAGCAGGAGCAGGCGCGGGCGGCGGGGTCGCCGCAATGCGCTGATGTCCGAAATCAACGTCACGCCCTTTGTGGATGTGATGCTGGTGCTGCTCATCATTTTCATGGTCGCAGCCCCGCTGCTGACCGTCGGGGTGCCCATCGACCTGCCCGAAACGCAGGCCAATCCGATGAATACCGACACCCAGCCGATTACCGTTTCGGTCAATGACAAGGGCCAGATCTATCTTCAGGAGACCGAGATTGCGCTCGACGAAGTCGTGCCGCGCCTCGAGGCCATTGCCCAGACCGGCTATGAAGAGCGCATTTATGTGCGCGGCGACAAGATTGCCGATTATGGCACGGTCATGCAGGTCATGGCCCGTATTTCAGCTGCCGGTTACAAAAATCTCGGCCTTGTCACCCTTCAGGAACAGGACTGACAAACGTGAAGGCAAGCCTTACCACATCAGCAGCTTTGCATGTCGCAGTGCTTGCCTTCGGGCTGGTGTCGCTGTCGGCTCCTGCTGCCTTTGAGGTGAGCGCTGTCGAATCCCTGCCAGTCGATATTGTGCCGCTGGAAGAACTGACCCAGATTCAAAAAGGCGATCGCCAGGCGCCGATGAATGAAAAGCCTGCGCCTACCCCCACGCAACGCCCCGATATTGTCGCTGATGCAACTGAAGTGGGCGAAAACAGTGTCGATACGGATAAGCCGATCACGCCTGATCCCAAGCCTGTGCCGGTTGATAATGCCGCGGCTGCGCCACCACCGCCAACACCTGTTGAAACGCCGGTTCCTGACGAGCCGCCTAAACCACAAGAGCAGCCAAAGCCCGAGCCGGTCAAGGCGCCAGAGCCAAAACCGGCTGAAAGCACACCGGAACCGGCCCCGCCCGAGCCGGTCACACCTGATCCCGTGGCAGAAGCCATAGCGGCTGAGGAAAAGCCGGTGGAACAGGCAGCCCTTCCCGATACGGCCCCTGCCCCGCAGGCACGGCCCAAACCTGCCGAGAGGCAGGCTGCAAAGCCGGTTGAGAAAAAGCCTGCTGAAAAACCGGTCAAGCAAAATACCGCGCAGCAGACTTCAAACGAAAAAGACTTCAACGCCGATGAAATTGCAGCCTTGCTCGACAAGCGCAAGCCTTCCGGCGGTGGCGCAAAGCGTTCCAATGATCAGGCATCATTGGGAGGGCAAACAACCACTGGCGGCAATCGCCTTTCACAAAATGAGATGGATGCGCTGCGCCAGAAACTCGGCGGCTGCTGGAGCATTCCTGCCGGTGTGGACGATGCAGCCATTCTCAAGGTTTCGGTGCGCTTTCATCTTGACCGTTCCGGTGTGCTGGAAGGCCGCCCCGAAATCATCGCAGGCGGCGCGCCTTCCGGCCCGGGCCGGACAGCCGCCGAATCCGCAGTGCGCGCCGTCCAGAAATGCGCGCCCTTCAATCTGCCCGCCGATAAATATGATAGCTGGTCGGAAATCGTGGTCAATTTCGACCCAAGCGACATGTTCTGATCGCGGACTGAAAGCAACGAGGCTGAAAGCATGAAAACATTGCTCAAGACGCTGATGATGGTGGCAGCACTGACAGGTGTTACAACCGCTCTGGTGACCGGCACGGCCACTGCACAGGTCGTGATTGACGTCAACAAAGGCACCATCGAGCCGCTGCCCATCGCCATTACCGATTTTGCCGGGGGTGAACTGGCCACGGAAATCTCCTCCATCGTCACCGCCGACCTGAAGCGTTCGGGCCTGTTTGCGCCCATCGACAAGGCGGCCTTCATTGAAAAGATCGCCAGCCCCGATCAATCCCCACGCTTTGACGACTGGAAGGTCATCAATGCACAGGCACTCGTCACGGGCCGCGTCAGCAAGGAAAGTGACGGCCGGGTGCGCGCCGAATATCGGCTTTGGGACACATTTGCCGGGCAGCAGCTTTCCGGTGAGCAGTTTTTTGCCAATGGGGCCAATACGCGCCGCGTTGCCCACATCATTGCTGACGCCATCTATGAGCGGCTGACCGGTGAAAAGGGCTATTTTGATACCCGCATCGTCTTTATCGACGAATCGGGCGCCAAGAATGACCGCAAGAAACGGCTGGCTATCATGGATCAGGACGGAGCCAATGCCCGCTTCCTGTCTGACGGGCGCGCCATTGTGCTGACGCCGCGCTTTTCGCCCACCCGGCAGGAAATCACCTATATGTCCTATGAAAGCGGGCAGCCGCGCGTTTATCTGCTCCAGCTGGAGACCGGACAGCGCGAACTGGTCGGCAATTTTCCGGGCATGACATTTGCCCCGCGCTTTTCCCCCGACGGGCAGCGGGTGATTATGAGCCTGATGCGCGATGACGGCAATTCCAACATTTATTCAATGGATTTGCGAAGCCGCAACACCACGCGCCTGACCAGTTCCAACGCCATTGACACCTCACCCTCGTATTCGCCGGATGGATCAAAAATCGTCTTTACCTCGGACCGGGGTGGACGGCCGCATATCTATGTGATGAATGCCGATGGCTCAGGCCAGACCCGCATCTCCTTTGGCGAGGGCAGCTATTCAACCCCGGTATGGTCACCACGCGGTGATCTGATTGCCTTTACCAAGCAATCGAGCGGTCAGTTCCAGATTGGCGTGATGCGCACCGATGGCTCGGGCGAGCGTATTTTAACCTCCGGCTTTCTTCAGGAAGGCCCGACCTGGGCGCCGAACGGGCGGGTCATCATGTATCTGAAACAGGCGGCAGGCACAGGTGGCCCCAAGCTGTATTCAGTCGATTTGACCGGCCGCAATGAACAGCAGGTGCCCTCGCCCAATTTTGCTTCCGACCCGGCCTGGTCGCCTCTGCTTGATTGAGGGGACCTCTTTTATTTTAAAAATACGCTTAAAACCTGATATTTTGAGCGTATTTTGTTGTAAAGCAGCCCAAAACAAATTGTGGCCAAGATTTTGCCGCTTTGTCACCATCTGGCTTAAGGCAAACCAAACGGATTGCGCCTTGAACCGGACAAGTTGCTTTCAGACCAGATGATTGATCTGATCTGGAAAGGCATCATCCAAGGACGTAAACTGAATTTTAACCGTGTTTTTTGAAGGCTGATTAACCCAAACGTGGTTACTGGCAGATCAATAAACTCACTCGAACGCGAAGGAGAGGCGGGATGCGCCGTATCGCAAAATTTGCAGCAAATCCGGTAGTGGTCGCCCTCGTTGCCTCATTGGCGCTGGCTGGCTGTGCTTCCAAGAAAACCCCCAACAGTGCGGCTGATCTTGGCCTTGGCGGCAGCGCGGCAACGCCCGGCTCCTCGCAGGATTTCACCGTCAATGTCGGCGACCGCATCTTCTTTGATCTGGATTCCTCGTCGATCCGTGCCGATGCCCAGCAGACGCTGGCCCGTCAGGCCCAGTGGCTCAACCGCTACACCCAGTATTCGATCGTTGTCGAAGGTCATGCCGACGAGCGCGGCACCCGCGAATACAACCTTGCACTGGGCGCACGCCGTGCCGCTTCCACACGCGACTATCTTGCCTCGCAAGGTGTAGCCGCCAACCGCATCAGAACCATTTCCTACGGCAAGGAGCGCCCGGTCGCCGTTTGTGACGACATTTCCTGCTGGTCGCAGAACCGTCGCGCCGTCACCACGCTGGGTGGCGCCGGTTCCTGATCCGCAAAACAGTTTCGGATTAAAAAAGGCGGCCAGCAGAGCCGCCTTTTTTTATTGTAAAATGACGTTAAACAAAATTTGGCCGAAGTCTCGCGCCCTGTTAAAGCAGTTCATCCGGTCTTTATTCCGAAGGCCGGAAAGAAACCGGGTTTTACTCAATGGCGAGAGGCTCATGCACCTTAGAACATTTCTGAGCGGCACACTGGCAGCGCTGCTCCTGACCGGCTCGGCCATCATGGCCAGCGCAAACGGACAGACAGCGCCAGAGCGTGGCGGCTTCAACTTCAAACTTTCGGGCGTGGAATTGCCCGCACTGTCCGGTCAGGCTGACATGGGAGGCAGCTATCAGCTTGCCCAAAGCGGCGGAATGACCGGACTGGAAGAGCAGATCCGCGCCCTTAATGGCAAGGTCGAGGAGCTGAATTTCCAGATTCTGCAAATGCAGGAGCAGATCCGCAAGCAGCAGGAGGACAATGAGTTCCGCCTCCAGCAGCTTGAAGATGGCGGAGAAAAGCGCACCGATACTGGCACGGGCAATTCCACTGCTGCGGTGGCGGGTGCCGCCGATCACAATAACACCTCCGGCAGTGTTGCCGGGGACACCTCCGGCACTATTGCCGGGGGTTCGGGGGCAGATATCATCATTGATTCTGGCGATGGTGAACCCGGCAAGCTCATTCCCGGCGCGCCGCCACGGACTTTTGGCACCATCACCGTTGACAAGGATGGCAATGTCATCGATGCGGGTGCGGGAACACAATCGGCGACAGTTGCCCCGCAAGACCAACAGGCAGGCAGCCCCGATACACAGGCCGACAACACACAGGCTGACACACAGATTGCCGCCCTGCCGCAGACCAACGACCCGCAAGAGCTTTACCGCAATTCCTACCAGTTCATTTTATCAGGCGACTATGGCACCGCCGAAGCCGGGTTTCGTCAATTGATCGAGCGGTTTCCGCAAGATGACAATGCCGCCGACACCCATTACTGGCTGGGAGAGGCCCTTCTTGGGCAACAGAAATATCGCGAGGCAGCCGAAACCTTTCTGAATGCCGGCAAGAACTATCCCAAAGCGCGCAAGGCCCCTGACATGCTGCTCAAGCTCGGTGTTTCGCTGGCCGGTTTACAGCAGCGCGATGTTGCCTGCGCAACATTTGCCGAAGTTGACAAGCGCTATCCTGATGCCTCCGCCGCCCTGAAAGAACGGGTCAAGCAGGAGCGGGCGCTCGCCTCGTGCTGACACAAGGCGTCCGTCCGAACCGCGCCTCTGACGTTTTTTTCAAGACGGATTTTTTCAATACCGACTTTTCCAATGGTGCGATTGTCGCCATTTCCGGTGGCAGCGATTCCACCGCACTGCTGATCCTGATCCATGACTATTTTTGCGCCCGCTGGCCGCAGGCAAAACTCATTGCCGCCACGGTTGATCATGGCTTGCGCGCCGTCTCCCATGACGAGGCGTTAAAGGTTGCAAGCCTTTGTACCGAACTGGGCATTCAACACCATATTTTAATCTGGGACGGGCCAAAGCCACAGACCGGCATTCCTGCCGCGGGGCGCAAAATGCGCTACCGGCTTCTGGCCAAGCTTGCCCGCGCCAACAATATTGGCATCATCCTGACCGGCCACACCGCAGATGATCTGGCCGAGACGGTGACCATGCGGCGCGAGCGTGGCCAAAGCAGTGGTTTCAACCGCGGCCTTGCCGGAATGGCGCCTTTTACCCTGTTTGAGAGCGACATCTGGATTGCCCGCCCTTTTCTGAGCACCCGCCGTCAGGCTTTACGCGCACTATTGACGGCGCGCAAAGTCGACTGGATTGATGACCCCACCAATGAAGACCATACTTATGAGCGGCCACGGGTGCGCTCCAGGCTTGACGAGCAACAGGTCTTGTCCGCCATTCAGATGGCCGTACAGGCTGCAAACCGGCGGCGCGACCTTGATATGCGCACAGCCAGCCTGATTGCCCATCACGCCTTGCAACCGGCTCCGGGACTGTTTCATCTGGAACGCGCCCTTCTTTTTGCACCCGATCGTGAAGCTGTTCTTCATGCGCTGCGGCTGTTGCTTGCCACGATTGGCGGGCTTTCGCACCTGCCTGATCCTGGCAGGGTCCAATCCCTGCTGGAGGGGCTGGCACAGGGCACTATGCGGCGGGCAACGCTGGCGCGCACCCTGATTGATGCAAGGCGCAGCGGCATTTTCCTGCTGCGTGAGTTGCGTGATCTGCCCCGGCCGCTCACAACCGATGGTTCTTTTCAAGATGGCCAAATCTGGGACGGGCGCTACAGGATACGTTTTTCAAACCACGACACACATGCTGCTGCTCTGGCCACAGAAAGCAAAAGCATTTTTCCTCATCTGCCCGATCGTCTTGTGCAGGCGGCTCTTGGCACACAACCTGCACAGTTTTTTCCGGGAAAAAATGTCGCAGCCTTGCCTCTCATTGCGCCTTTTGCCGGATTTTTGCCGGATTTTGATCTTCACTCAGCCGGTGTTTTGGCCAAACTGGTGGGGGCAAAGCCATTTCCTGCATTGCCACGGTTATTTTCAGCACTAAAAAACCATATTGGCAGGCCTTAACCGTTTGTCGCGCTTTTGCTTGGCAAGGGGATGCAGGCTACCTATGTTAGGCGAAAGCTTTTCACAAATGATGCGCGCCTGGTGCGCCGCCAACAGGACAACTGATGAATCCGAACTACCGCAACCTTGCGCTTTGGGCGATCATAGCCGTCCTGCTCATCGCGCTTTTCAATCTGTTCCAGACGCCGCAGACACGCGGAGCTGCGACTGACATTCCCTATTCGCAGTTTTTGCAGGATGTGGAGTCCGGTCGCGTTAAAAGCGTCACCATTACCGGCAATCGCATCAGCGGCTCTTTTGGCGATGCAACAACCGGCTTCCAGACCTATTCACCGGGCGATACAAATCTGGTGTCGCGGCTTGAAGACAAGGGCGTGACCATCAATGCGCGCCCTGAAAGCGACGGTTCCAATTCACTGTTTGGCTATCTTTTGTCCTGGCTGCCGATGATCCTGATCCTTGGCGTGTGGATTTTCTTCATGCGCCAGATGCAGTCCGGCTCGGGCCGGGCCATGGGCTTTGGCAAATCCAAGGCCAAGCTTTTGACTGAAGCGCATGGCCGCGTCACCTTTGCCGATGTGGCAGGCGTGGATGAAGCCAAGCAGGACCTTGAGGAAATTGTTGAATTCTTGCGTGATCCGCAGAAATTCCAGCGCCTTGGCGGTAAAATTCCGCGCGGCGTTCTGCTGACCGGCCCGCCCGGCACCGGCAAGACGCTGCTGGCCCGTTCAGTTGCTGGTGAGGCCAATGTGCCATTCTTCAGCATTTCCGGTTCTGACTTCGTCGAAATGTTCGTCGGTGTCGGCGCCAGCCGTGTGCGCGACATGTTCGAGCAGGCCAAAAAGAATTCGCCCTGCATCATCTTCATTGACGAAATCGACGCGGTTGGTCGCCATCGTGGCGCAGGCCTTGGCGGCGGCAATGATGAGCGCGAACAGACGCTCAACCAGCTTCTGGTTGAAATGGATGGTTTTGAGCCGAATGAATCCATCATTTTGATCGCCGCCACCAACCGTCCTGACGTGCTTGACCCGGCGCTGCTGCGTCCGGGCCGCTTCGACCGTCAGGTTGTGGTGCCCAACCCGGATGTCATCGGTCGTGAAAAAATCCTCAAGGTCCATGTGCGCAATGTGCCGCTGGCTCCCAATGTCGATCTTAAAATAATGGCGCGCGGCACACCGGGCTTTTCCGGCGCAGATCTGATGAACCTTGTCAATGAGGCTGCCCTGATGGCCGCAAGGCGCAACAAGCGCCTTGTCACCATGCAGGAATTTGAGGATGCCAAGGACAAGATCCTGATGGGTGCGGAGCGGCGCTCCACCGCCATGACTCTGGCTGAAAAGGAACTGACGGCCTATCATGAAGCCGGTCATGCCATCATGGCGCTCAATGTGCCGGCGGCTGACCCGCTGCATAAGGCAACCATCATTCCGCGTGGCCGCGCGCTTGGCATGGTCATGCAACTGCCCGAAGGCGACCGCTATTCGATGAGTTACACCTACATGATTTCGCGTCTGGCGATCATGATGGGCGGGCGCGTCGCCGAAGAGCTGAAATTCGGCAAGGAAAACATCACTTCAGGTGCATCCTCCGACATTGAGCAGGCTACCAAACTGGCCCGCGCCATGGTCACGCGCTGGGGCTTTTCCGATCAGCTTGGGCAGGTTGCCTATGGCGACAATCAGGAAGAGGTGTTTCTTGGCCATTCGGTTGCGCGCCAGCAAAACATTTCGGAAAAAACCGCGCAGATCATCGATACCGAGGTTCGCCGCCTGATCGATGAGGCTTACACAAGCGCCCGCAAGGTCCTGACGGAGAAAAATGACGACTGGATCGCGCTCGCCGAAGGTCTGCTAGAATATGAAACCCTTTCGGGCGATGAAATCCGCGAATTGCTGGCGGGCAACAAGCCGTCACGCGATCTTGGCGATGATACGCCAACCAGCCGGGGCTCGGCCGTTCCCAAGGCTGGCGGAACCGCCAGGGGCAAGAAGAAAGGGCCTGAATCAGATAGTGGCATGGAGCCCCAGCCACAGAACTGATTTTATCCTCACCCGCAAACGCCGCGCCAATGCGCGGCGTTTGCATTTGTATTGCCGCATTTTTTTCTCTAAAGCATTTCTTGTTTTCACGGAAACGGATGAAATGCTCTAAGCTCTTGTTTTAGCCGCATTGTGCTTGCTTCAGATGGTTCCATCTGTACTCACAAAATGCTCTAGGGTCTGGAGACAGGCTTTAAGAAAATATACTTATCCGGCAATTTGATGCCTCAGGCTCTATTTGCGCGCAGGGGAAACTATCTATGGGACGTTATTTCGGTACTGATGGCATCCGGGGGCGCGCCAATAAATTTCCGATGACGGCGGAAATCGCCATGCGCGTCGGCATGGCGGCGGGCCTTTCCTTCCAGCGCGGCAGCCATCGTCACCGCGTTGTGCTTGGCAAGGATACCCGTCTTTCCGGCTATATGATCGAAAATGCAATGGTTGCGGGCCTGTGTGCTGCGGGCATGGATGTGTTTTTGCTGGGGCCAATCCCGACCCCTGCTGTCGCCATGCTGGTGCGCTCATTGCGCGCCGATATGGGTGTGATGATCTCAGCCTCGCACAATCCTTATCAGGACAATGGCATCAAGCTTTTCGGTCCCGATGGCTACAAGCTTTCCGACAGGATTGAAGCGCGTATCGAAACCATGCTCGACAGTGATCTGGAAATGGCGCTGGCTGACCCGGATGCGCTGGGCCGGGCCAAGCGCATTGATGGTGTCCATGACCGCTATATTGAGTTTGCCAAGCGCACGCTGCCACGCTCCATGTCATTGTCGGACCTTCGCATTGTCATCGATTGCGCCAATGGCGCTGCCTATAAGGTGGCGCCGGCTGCCCTTTGGGAACTGGGGGCAGAGGTGATCGCCATCAATGATGACCCCAATGGTTTCAACATCAACAAGGAATGCGGCTCGACCCACACAGACAGCCTGCGGCAAAAAATTCATGAAGTGCGCGCTGACATCGGCATTGCGCTTGATGGCGATGCCGATCGCGTCGTTATTCTTGATGAGAATGGTGATATTGTCGATGGCGACCAGATCATGGCGCTGATTGCCGAATCCTGGCATCAGGGCGGACGCCTCACCGGCAAAGGCGTGGTGTCCACCATCATGTCCAATCTGGGGCTGGAGCGGTTTTTGACCGGGCTGGACCTTGAACTACACCGCACCAGGGTAGGCGACCGCTATGTGGTGGAGCATATGCGCGCCAATGGTCTCAATGTTGGCGGCGAACAATCCGGCCATATCGTGCTGTCGGATTTTTCCACCACCGGCGACGGTCTGGTTTCCGCCCTGCAAGTGCTGGCCTGCATCAAGCGCCAGAACAAGCCCGTCAGCGAAGTGGCCAAAAAATTTGAGCCGGTGCCGCAATTGCTCAAGAATGTGCGTATTTCCGGCGGCGCACCACTGGAGGCAAAGCAGGTCAAGGAAGCCATTGCCGAAGCCGAAAACCGGCTGGGCAAGAAGGGGCGGCTGGTTATCCGCCCTTCAGGCACCGAACCGCTGATCCGCGTCATGGCCGAAGGTGATGATGCGGCGCTGGTTGAAACGGTGGTGGACGATATTGTCGATGTCCTGTCAAAAAACCAGAACGCCGCCTGAGACGGATGAAATACTCTAAACCTTTGTTTTAAAGCCTGTCTCCCAAACTGGAACCAGTTGCGAGATAAAGACAGGCTTAAAAAATGCCCGTCCCTGTGCCGGGCATTTTTACCTGCGCAAGGCCACGCATCAAAAAAAAGCCGTTACTTTTTGTTAGGCTTAACGCTGATTTAACCACCATGGTTAACAATGCTCTCTTGAAAGGCGGCTGGGGTTTACCTTTTCAACCAGCGCCAACCTTGGGAGTTGGTGACATGAAATTCAGGATTTGCGCCGCTCTGGCGCTTGCAGCGACATCTATTGCGGGAGCGCCAGCGGCATTGGCAGCCGATTACGACCCGCCGGTCTTTATTGAGGAGGCCCCCGAATATGTGCCGGTCGAGATTGGCTCGGGCTGGTATCTGCGCGGTGATGTCGCCTATCTTCCGGAAAAAAGCTATAAGCATATTGATATTGATGTTGCCGGTTTTGGCTTCTCACGACGTGAAAAACCGTCCTTTGCCAGCCTGGGCTTCGGCTATCATTTCAATGATAATCTGCGCGGTGACATCAATCTTGGCTGGCTGCCGGGCAGTAAGGCGGAAGTGTGGGGCGGGACGGATGACAGCAATCTGTCGGCGCGCGTCAAAAGCAGTGCCTGGACGGCAATGGTCAATGGCTATGTCGATCTTGGCACCTATGTGGGCATAACGCCTTATATCGGCGCTGGCATCGGGGTAATGCAGTCACGCAACAGCGGCTCTGCAACCTATACGGATGATACAGGCACACTGTCTGCTAGCGGCAAGGAAAACAAATACAACTTTGCCTATTCGCTCAATGCAGGGGCTGCCTATCAGATTACCGACAATCTGGTGCTTGATCTGGGCTATCAATATCTGTCAGCACCAGATGCCAAATACATCTCCATAACAGATACAGGTCTTGCCCTGCGCAAGGGCGTTGACAGCCATCAGGTCAAGGTCGGCCTGCGCTACGATCTATGGTAAAATCATTTATGCCACGCCAGACACTTCCATCTGGCGCAGCATAAATACAGCTAAAACAAAAACTTGGAGCGCTTCAGCGGGAAGCGGCATAAATCACGCGCTGTGCATAATTCACGGCCCGATAGATCAAGGTGCGCCAGCGGCGATAGAAGGGAAACTTCGTCGTTCGGTATGATCCCACATCGGCGGTGACCGTACTTTTTGCGCCAGACAGCCGCACAACAGGCCGATCAAGCGTATAAAATTTTGCTCCATGCGCCCAACCGCGTTCAAGTTCGACGTCAACAGGCACAACCATGTCGGATATGGTTTCAAGCAGCCGACCCGCAGCCTGTCGGCTGATTGCATAAGCGGCTGAGCTTCCAAGAGGGCCATGCAAACATCGACCAAGGGCATAGCCATTCGACAGGCGTTGTGCGCGAATAAACCCTCTGGCGCGATGATTAACCAGCTTGACGATCCCCCAGCCGTCAGCTTCTGCAAGAGCCATGATCACCGGCTTGAAGTCCTCGGTGAACCGCACATCGTCTTCCAACACCACGCCAAACGGGGCAGCGCCATTGGCAATCACATGCCAAGCCTTGATATGGCTCAGATAACAGCCGATCTCTGATGGCATCACATGCCTGCCGTTGAAGGCGTGAAACCTGCGAAGATCAATGATCTTGCGCTGCTCTTCTGTAAGAATGCGCCCGTCAACTGCAGGAATTCTGGATATGGACAGGCCGAACTGGGCAGCACTCTCTTCAATTGCGGCCAATCGATCCACAGAACGATCCAGATTGATCAAGACTATTGGTATCTGCAATTCTTTGACTACTGCGCAAGGAGGAAATATTTTTAAATTTATAAGCCAGCGGACAAGAGATTTCCAGCGCCAATCAATCTGCATAATTCAAACCGGGGCGCGCAATGATTTCAGTTTTGTGCACGCAAACAAGATGAAGGCGCTGCCACACAGGCATGAAATGAATGCGGCCAAGTCAGACCTTTTTGTCAGGCGATTACCGATCGCGGGATAATGATTTTTCGGCCTGTCTTCGGATCGATTGCAAAATCGACATTAATCCCGAAGGCTTCAGAAATTATTTCCGCAGTCAGCACATCTTCGCAGGGACCATATCCGAGTATCGTCCCGGCTTTAAGGATGACAAGATCATCGGAAAAGGCCGCCGCCTGGTTCAGGTCGTGCAGCACAACTATGATCGTCTTTGCATTTTCTGAATTGAGTTTCCTTAACAGGGAAAGAACCTCGAATTGATGAGCAATATCGAGGAAGGTGGTTGGCTCGTCGAGCAACATGACAGCGCTATCTTGCGCCAACGCCATCGCAATCCATGCACGCTGACGCTGGCCACCGGACAATTCTGAAAGCCGTCTTTTCGCCAGATGGGTCATTCCGCTTAGCTCGATGGCCAGCGCGATCTGATCCTTGTCTCCTTGTCCAAGCGGCATCAAAGGGCGTTGCCACGCAAAGCGTCCATAGGCGACCAGATCTTCAACGGTCAATCCGTCAGGTGCTTCCGGCATTTGTGGCAGGATCGACAATTGCCTTGCCGCCTCGCGCGTTCGCATTTGATGAATATTGCGCCCGTCAACCAATACAATGCCAGTACGAGGAGCAAGTATTCTGGAGATGACATGCAGGAGTGTGCTTTTTCCAGAACCATTGGGGCCAACCAAAGCAGTAATCCGGCCATTGGGAACTGCAAGGTTCAAATCATCGAGAACGGTTTCGTCTGCATATGAAAATGTGATGTCCCGGATATCAATCGTCATTTGGCGGCAAACCTTTTCCGGGATCGCGTCATCAGGTGGAGGAAATAGGGTGCGCCAATCAGCGCCACGACCCCACCCGCGGGCACCTCGACCGGCGCAAGCATGGTCCGCCCGACTGTATCAGACAAAACCAGCAATATGGCCCCGACAGCAGCAGCGGCAGGCAGAAGCAAAGCATGGGTAGGACCGGCAATCCGGCGCGCGATATGCGCTCCCAGAAGGCCAATGAAACCAATGCCGCCAACAGCAGCAACAGCCGTTCCTGCAAGGCCGACAGCAAGAACAAGCAGGAAAAGACGGCGGGTTTCCAGATCAAGGCCGAGGCCCTTTGCTGTTGTGTCGCCCAGCATCAAGACGTCGAGCGCCTTTGCCTGCATCAGGAGCAGAGGCATCAGCGGGACAAGCCATATCAGCATCATCCACACATCATGCCAGCCCTTTCCTGCGGTTGACCCGGACATCCAGACCACGGCCAGTTCATAGAGTTTGCGGTCCAGCCGAAGGGATATCACCAGCGTGGCGGCCGACAGGCCGGCGCTGACCGCAATGCCGCATAATAAAAGCTTGTCAGGGTCGAGGCTTCCCCGCCTCACGGCAAGTCCATAAACGAGCAGCGATGCAACGAACGCTCCACATGCCGCAGCCAGTGGTTTTGACAGAAACGGCAGACCGATGCCCTCCTGCTGGGCATAGAGCAGAAGGATGACAGTCAGCCCTGCACCCGATGTCAGGCCGATGATGCCAGGGTCTGCGAGTATATTGCGCGAGGTCGCCTGTAGTGTTGCCCCGCTCAGCGCCAGCGCAGCACCAGCCAGTATTACGACGCAAATACGCGGCAACCGGATAGAAAACAGCACAAGCTCCTGCTGGGCCGTGCCGTATCCGGCAAAAGTTCGCACACTGTCGAGCAGGGAAATGGAGTATGAACCAAATTGCAGGCTGGCAAGAGCCGCACATGGCAGCAGGATGGCAATCAGACTGAGGCGCAGTTTTGCATCCCGCATATCAGTAGCGTCTCGCCAGCCACAGGAAAAACGGGACCCCGATCAAGGCTGTTATCAGGCCAACCGGAGTTTCGTAGGGTGGATTGAGCATACGCGCCGCCAGATCGGCATTGACCAGCAATATTGCCCCGAACAGGGCCGCACCCGGGATTACCCAGCGATAATCCGGACCAAGCAGCATCCGCACGATATGCGGAACGACCAGCCCGACAAATCCTATTCCCCCGGCAAGAGCGACTGAAGAACCGGCTAGCAACAGAGTAACGATAACCCCGCCAATACGAGCAAGCCAGATATTGGCGCCAAGCCCTGCCGCCACGTCGTTGCCCAGAGACAGCAGTGTAACAGCGCGGGAAAGAACCATGGCGCCGACAAGACCGGCTGCAAGCCAGGGAAGCACGAGGGCGAGTTGTGGCCATCGCACACCTTGCAGGCCGCCAGCGGTGTAAAACAGGACATCCTGTGCCGCTGCCATATAGATGACTATAATGCTGGTCACCGCGCCAAGCAGGGCCGAAACAGCAGCTCCGGCAAGGGCAAGCCGCACAGGCCCGAGGCCACCAGTGTGAGACGCGCCAATGGCGTAAACCAGCGTCACCCCCAGAAAGGCTCCCAAAAATGAAAGCATGACAAGGCCGGTAAAGCCAATCGAGGGAAAGAAAACAAGGCCAATGACCAGCGCCAGCCCTGATCCTGCATTCAGCCCCATAAGTGACGGGCTTGCCAGGGGATTGCGCGTCATGCCCTGCATGATTGCACCAGCCACCGCAAGACTTGCGCCAACCATCAAAGCAGCAACGGCACGCGGGAAACGGAAATCATAAAGCACGAGGTGATCGGCATTGCTGCTGTCGAACCTCAGCATTGCATCGATGATGACATCCAGCGGAATCTCGGCAGCGCCAAAGACCAGCGAAGCCGGAAAACTCACCCCAAGCAATATGGCTGCAATCAGAAGCGTGGCGCTGCGTATGGCTGTCAATCGTCACCCAGCATATTGCGAGCGACATCTTCAATGATGCGGCGAAAGCTTATCGGGCCATTCGACTGGTTCCATGGCTCGATGTCGACTTCATATACATGTCCATTGCGTATGGCAGGCAAAGCGTTCCAAAGCACTGTATCACGCAAACCCTGCATGCGTGCCTGGTCCTCGACCATCAAAAAGATATGATCTGCCGTGAGTTGCGGAATGATTTCATTCGAGATGACAAGGTTGTTCTCCGCCATGGGCACGAGAGAATGCGGCGTCAGTCCCAGATCATGAAACAGCACCGGGCCGGAACGTCGAGCGCCACCATAAATCCGTATATGCTTGTCACGGACCCGCAGCAGCAGCACCGTCTCACCCGCGTGAGAGGCTTGCAGCCTTTCGCGGATTTCAAGGGCGCGCTTATCATAAGCAGCAATGGCCTTGTCACTTTGTTCCTGGCAGCCGGTCATTACCCCTACAGCGCGCAACCACTCACGCCAGTTCGCACCCGGCTCTTCAAGCAGAACAGTCGGGGCAATCGCCTGGAGGAGAGGATAGCTGTCACGCTGTGCCGTTGGCGTTGCAAGAATGAGATCGGGGGCAAGCCCCAGTATCGCTTCAAAGTCCGGCGCCGACGATTGCCCGACAGAAACGGCATCACGTAGCTCTGCTTTAAGGTGCCGGGGTATGGCCTGACCATGTACAACCGTTCCAACCGGCACAATACCGCAGACGAGCATCGCCTCGGCAAATATCGTGTGCAGCGCCACGACACGGACAGGGGATGCAGGCACCAGGGTGGTGCCTGCCTCATGTTCAACTGAAAGCTTTCCATTAGAGCATTTCCTGTTTTCACAGAAACGGGAAAATGCTCTAATCTCTTGTTTTAGCCGCATTTCTGCGACGTCAGATGATTCCATCTGACTGCAAAATGCTCTAGTTGCCGGAGTGATGCGGGGCAGTTCCTGCCCCGCATGCAAAGGCGCAGCCGTCAGCAAGGCGACAAGAGCATATATCACTATGCCCTTCGCGTATCCTGCACGTCCTGCCACCCTGTTGAGCATGCGCCAAATCTTCTACCAGGTGTAGGTCCCGCGTATGAAATACGCACTGTATGAAGGCTCTTTGGTCTTGATGATGCCGTTCAGGTCACCATTTGCATCAAAGGTCTTTATGGTGCGCCTATCCGTCGGACGAAGGATATTGGTTGCGCTGAAAGCAAGACTGAAATTCTCCGATATCTCGGTCTTGATGCTCAGATCCAGCCGATTGAGCGAAGAAAATGACGTGTGAACCGTCTCAAATTCACCGGGCGTTGCGGTCAGTTGATCAATGCTTTGTGAATAACCATAGACCGTATTGAGGTTCACGCCGAACGTCGTTTTCCAGTCCTCGAGGTAATAGTCGAGACCAATATTGGACACGAAATTCGGTGTATCGCTGAAACGGCGTGTTTGCCCTGTAAGCTCGTCGTCGAGCCGGCTTTTCATGGCCGTCGCATTGGCGAAAAAGGTCAGATTCGGCAGGTTTGCTAAATCGAGGGATGAGCGAATTTCTGCCTCAAGACCATAGAGGACACCATCGCCGACATTGCGCGGCGTGGAAATCCATTCCCCGGATTCCTCATAAAGAAAATCCTCGATCTTATCGGTGAAACGGCGACCGAAAAATTGGCGGAAACAATGCCGGTGCCATCAAGAATGTGCCACTCGCCACCAGCATCGATGTCCCAGATCTTTTCCGGAGCAGTTTCAGGATTGCCCCGTTTATGCGGACTGACAATTGTTCCCTTGCCATCTTTCAGGGTTGGAGTGAGATCGCGCAAGTCAGGACGCCGCAATGTGCGGGCAATGCCCAGCCGAAGATCCAGGTCATTGTTGACGCTATACCTGTACTGAAGTGACGGATTGACGGCCATCTCATTGATACGGTGCTTGCCACCCGTAATATCGGTGGTTTCTGTCTGGCTGTTCTCAAGACGAACGCCAACTGTCATCAGGTCGGGGCCAAGCAGCGAGAAGCTGTCCGAAAGATAACCGTAGTGAATCTTCTCCTCAACGTCGAAGGTCCTGTCACCTACAAAGACTCCGTCCTTGTCTTCGTTTTCACTCCTGGTGTTGCGTGAGGTTCCAAGCCCGGCCTCCCATGAGTGTATCCCGGTAGTACCGTTGAAAACCATGCCCGGAGCAAATCGCTCCAGATCAATCTCGGCATCTCTCAATGTCAGCTTTGGCGTG
Source organism: Aquamicrobium segne (assembly GCF_042656785.1). Lineage (NCBI taxonomy): Bacteria > Pseudomonadati > Pseudomonadota > Alphaproteobacteria > Hyphomicrobiales > Phyllobacteriaceae > Aquamicrobium > Aquamicrobium segne. The sequence goes on along the minus strand of NZ_JBHSLL010000016.1, from coordinate 756 downwards.
CTGACAGGATTGCCCGCCGGATCGATATCATACTTGTGGCCGACCCTGCGCGTCGTCTCGAACCCCGTCTGATAGTCAAAGAAAATCCGTGAGCGGATACCATTGTCAAACTCATGCTGCCATTCCGTATAGCCGGCAAAACTCTGGCGCTTTCGATTGCGCGTTTCATCATTGCGGGTTTCAAATATTGTGTGATCGTCATCCCAGTCGAAGCTGCTCTGTACCCGGTTTTCTTTGGACGACGAGAATGTTGGCGAAAAGATCAGGGTATCGGCATCCGTCAGATCATATTCAAACCGCCCGGTTCCAAAAAACTCATCAAAGGTACGCTCTTGATCTTGCCAGGAGCCGCCGTCAGGTGCGCCATCCCCATCAAATTCAAGCTCGCCGCTGCTCTCATTGATGCGTCGGCGTTGATACTGGCCGCCGACGAAGTAACGGAACGCACCTTCTTCTCCTGACGTCCAGCCCGACGCTTCGCCCATCGGGCCATTTCCGTCGAGGAACTTGCGATTGTCGGTGCGCGGGCCGCGTTTGCCTTTGGTGCCGCCCGGCACCAAGCTCTTGATCCGTTCCCACTGGTCGTCCCGAAGTGCGTCACAGTCCATCGCCGATCTCCCAAAATCAGCGTTGAATCTGATTTGCGACCGGATGGGAATCCCAAAACCTTAAATCGTCACCACAACCTAGGGTCGAGACTCAATCATGACCACCATATGCAGATAGCGGCCAAGTAGCATGTTGCTGCGAAGTTGA
>NZ_JBHSLL010000015.1:0-66443 GCF_042656785.1 Aquamicrobium segne | reverse complement strand
GTCGTTTTGCTCGTCATGGCTCCATCCTATTTGGAAGTTGGAGCCTCCGGCAAACCCGGGGCGGTTCAATGACGGATCGCGCCCATGTCTATGGCATTGCCAATCTTTATTATGGCTTCAGCGAAGGTACAAAGGTCAATGTGGCCGATGAGCAGTTCACACAAGAGCAGCAGCGCCTGTGGGGCGGGCTTGGTGTTGGCGGCTCTTACAACTGGAATGACGACAAGTACTCGATCTATGGCGAGGGTCTGGTCAACACCAGTCTCAACAGCTTTGGCGACAGCTACACGCTCAAGGGCAATCTTGGCTTCCGTGTAAAGTGGTAAAAACCGCTCAATAGTTTGAATTAAGAAAAGGCGGCTCAAGAGCCGCCTTTTTTAATCGAGACCGTCGCATAAATGCTGCCAAAACAATAGCTTGGAGCATTCCATCCATTTCTCGTGAAAGCAGGAAATGCTCCAGAGCGGATGGGCTTTATTGTGGGCTGTCAATCGTTTGGAAGTGGTGGGTGATGCAGGGATCGAACCTGCGACCCGCTGATTAAGAGTCAGCTGCTCTACCGACTGAGCTAATCACCCACGGGCGCTGTAAAATCAGCGTTGGCGGGCATATAGCTGCCCCTATTGAGCCTGTCTAGCCCTGCAAAGAAATTTGCCGAAAAAACATCCAAATTGTTTCATGCATCACAGCCTGGTGGGACAGTATGTCTTTGCAAAAAACTTGATTGGATGTGCTGCAGGGGCCAATATGCTCCTTGCAAAGCAAGGCAGGTGATGATGGCCAGTCCTATTGCTGTAATCGCAGGTGCCGACACGGCAGCGATACAGGCTCTTTTACAAAATGCAGTCACGCAGTGGCGCGCTGATGGTCTGACCATCTGCGGCATGATTGAAGAGCGCGATGAAGTGGTTGAAGGGCGGTGCAGTTGCGGAGTGCTGCGCAATCTGACCACCAATGAAGGCTTTCCCATGTATCTTGATGAGCCGCCCGCCCATACTTCCTGCCATATTGATGAGGTTAGCGTCACTCATGCGGGCGAAAGTGTGCTGGATCAGATTGCGCAGGCTGACATTGTCGTCTTGAGTCGATTTGGCAAGGTCGAGGCGGCCGGTAGCGGGTTGTTCCATGCCTTTGAGGCTGCCCGTGCGCAGGGCAAGCCGATCATCACTTCAGTAGCGCCCAAGCATGACTATCAATGGCAGCGTTTTGCCCCGGATGCGATGCTGATTTCACCCTCGCAAGGTAAGATCAGAGACTGGGCACGTTCAATTGCAGCGCCCGGTTCCTGAGCCGGATTTCAGCTTTCCGAGACGCCGGCTTCATCAAAACTTGCCATGCGCACGTGGCATTCAAGCGCCGAGCGCACAAGATTGACGGCAAGACAGGCCCCTGATCCTTCGCCAAGGCGCATTCCAAGATCCAGAAGCGGCTTGAGTTCAAGCGCTTCCAGCAGACGGTGATGGCCGGGCTCAGCCGAGACATGGGCAGCCAGCACATGGGCAAGGCCCTGTTGGTGAAGCCTTGCCAATGGAGCAATGGCTGCGGTGCAGACAAAACCGTCAAGCAGGACCGGAACGCCGTGATGGCGGGCGGCAAGTGTTGCGCCCAATATGGCGGCAAGCTCGCGCCCGCCAAGACAGGCCGCAATTTGCAAGGGATTGCCAAGGGCGGCCTTATGGCGGGCAAGTCCGGCTTCGATAGCAGCTATTTTGCGCTTCAGCCCGGCATCGTCCACGCCGGTGCCGCGCCCGGTCCAGTTTTGCACATCATCAGATCCAAAGAGAGCAGCGGCAAGGGCGGCAGCAGGTGTGGTGTTGCCAATGCCCATTTCGCCAAGGCAGATGAGATCAAGGTTTTTATCCACGGCTTCATAGCCGGTGTTGATGGCTGCAAGAAACTCAGCCTCACTCATGGCCGGGGCCTGCGTAAAATCTGCTGTGGGCTGGTCAAGATCCAGTGGAATCACCTCAAGCTCGGCATTTGAGATGCGGGCAAGCTGGTTGATGGCTGCGCCGCCATTGGCAAAATTTTTGACCATCTGCACCGTGACTTCTGCTGGATAAGCGGAAACGCCTTGTGTGGTGACCCCATGATTGCCGGCAAAGATGATGGTTTTTACCCGATCAAGTTTTGGCATGTCGCGGCTCTGCCAGCGGGCCAGCCAGCCGGCAATTTCCTCCAGCCTGCCAAGGCTGCCTTGCGGCTTGGTCAAAGTGATTTGGCGTTGTGCTACAGTTGCTTCAGCCTCAAAACTGCCTGCTGGCAGGTCAAGGCAGGCAGCGCGCAATTCATCAAGGGATTTGAAGGACATGGGCAGCTAAGCTCCGTAAATGATTCAAGAAAATGCAGCAGTCGCAACCAGAAGAATGGCAATCTCTGCCAATTGCTGAAGCGCGCCAGCGCAATCGCCGGTCTGCCCGCCAATCTGGGCGCGGCATAAAAGAGAAAATCCGGCAAAAACAAGAGCTAGAACAATCAAGGTGATGATGGCGGGGCCAAGGCCAAGCACCAGCAATGACAGGCTGCCAATTGCTGCGCCAATCAGGGCTGAACTGCGCGCCACAGTGCCTGCACCGGCAGAAAGACCATCACTGCGCGCTGGCGGTAAAAAATACATCAAGGCGCCGGGAAGGGCCCGTGAGGCGCAATGGGCGGCGATCAGGGCAGAAAAAACCTGCATGGGTGCAGCAATGGCTGCAAGGGCACTCCAGCGCAGCAGCATGGACATCATGAAGGCGGCAGTTCCATAAGAGCCGATTCGGCTGTCGCGCATGATGTCGAGCTTGCGTTCAACTGTTGAACCGCCTCCAAAACCATCTGCAACATCAGACAGGCCATCTTCATGCAGGCATCCGGTCGTCAACATGGCGGCAGCCAGTGCAAGGGCGGTCGCCGGGCCGGGAGGGAGGCCGAGTGCTGCGCCGAGCGCAAAGCTGATAAAGGCAAGAAGCGCCACCAGCAGTCCGGCAATGGGTGCTGCCCATATGGCTTGCGCCAGCGTCCGGTTGGAAAAATCCAGATGTGGAAGCGGCAGTCGCGTGAAGAAGGCGACGCATAATAAAATATCGCGAAGTGAAAAGGGGGCCTTCATGCCGTTCAACATTTCATCTGGTGACGTGTCTCCTGACTCTAAAGCGTGTCGCTTTTCTTTCAGATTCACTTAACCCGCTTTAAGTCTTTGTCTTTACGCATGTCTTTATCCCAAAACTGGTTCTTAAGTTCGGGAGACAGGGTTTAGGGTCAGGACCTGTTAATTTGATCAGAATGGCGCCTGAAACGGCAAAAAAATGCAAGGAGAAGTCCGATGGTCGATGTGTTTCCATCGACCGAGGGCTTCGACGTGGCAGTTTGAAGCCGTTTCAGCGTCCTTTGGATGTGGTCCATTTGGTCGGCAACAGCGTCGAAAAGCCTTGAAAATGTTCACATTTCCTGCGTCTTTTCTTCTCGTATCCAACCAAATGACCTCACACCATTCTAAACAAATTAACAGGTCCTGACCCTAAGAATAGCCGATTCTGGCTGGTTGGTATCCGGGTGTGGAAATGATTCTCTTAATTAAATTTGGAATTAAGCCCAAAATTAAACTTGACTAAATTTGGAAGGAAAAACAAAGTGGCCAGTTTTGTCGCAGGTGCTGTGTCCTGCGGGGTTTTACCCAAGGTTTGACTTGCTTCAAACTTCTGGCTGCGCTAACTCTCGCCGCAGTGCAGCAAGGGCCAGTCAGGGTTCCGGGCAAATCTGTCACGCTTTCGTAACAGGTCCGGCTGCGATAGTTTCAGGCGACCCGCCACCAACGGAAAGTTGCAGCATGAACGAATTGTTGAGTTCGTATCTGCCGATTGTCATATTTATCGGCGTAGCGCTCGTAATCGGGCTGGCGCTTCTTGTCGCCCCGTTTCTGGTTGCTTATCGCAATCCTGATCCTGAAAAACTGTCTGCCTATGAGTGCGGCTTCAATTCCTTTGATGATGCGCGGATGAAATTCGATATCCGCTTTTATCTGGTGGCGATTTTATTCATCATATTCGATCTTGAAGTGGTGTTTCTGTTTCCGTGGGCGGTTTCCTTCGGTAGTATCGGAATGCTGGGCTTCTGGTCGATGATGGTGTTTCTCGTCATTTTGACCGTCGGTTTCATCTATGAATGGAAGAAGGGAGCGCTGGAATGGGATTGAGCACCAATTCCGGGACGCTTGTTGCGCCGCAGCCAAAGGGTATCCTTGATCCGCGCACCGGCAAGCCGGTCGGGTCGGATGATCCCTTCTTCATGGGCATCAATGATGAGCTGAATGACAAGGGGTTTCTGGTCACCTCTGCCGAGGCGCTGATCACCTGGGCGCGTACCGGTTCGTTGATGTATATGACGTTCGGCCTTGCCTGCTGTGCGGTTGAGATGATCCATTCGGCCATGCCGCGCTATGACAGTGAGCGTTTTGGCATTGCGCCGCGCGCTTCGCCGCGCCAGTCGGATGTGATGATCGTGGCGGGCACGCTGACCAACAAGATGGCTCCCGCACTTCGCAAGGTTTATGACCAGATGCCCGAGCCGCGCTATGTGATTTCCATGGGATCTTGCGCCAATGGCGGCGGCTATTATCACTATTCCTATTCGGTGGTGCGTGGTTGCGACCGGATCGTGCCAGTCGATATTTATGTGCCGGGCTGTCCGCCAAGCGCTGAGGCGTTGATGTATGGCCTTCTTCTGTTGCAGAAGAAGATCCGGCGTACCGGCACCATTGAGCGGTGACAGCAATGAGCGAAGCCCTGGACGAACTGGCCGCCCATATTAAGGCCAATAGTAATGTCGCCATTTTGCGTCGTGAACTGGCCTATGGTGAGTTGAGCCTGACTGTCGCGCCTGCTGACATCGTCAAGCTGTCGCGCTTTGTGCGCGATGATGCAAAATGCCAGTTTGTGTCGATCATCGATATATCTGGCGCTGATTATCCGCAGCGGCAGGATCGCTTTGATGTGGTCTATCATCTGTTGTCGCCGAAGCAGAATTTGCGTCTGCGGTTGCGGGTGCAGGTGGATGAAGAAACCATGGTTCCTTCCGTCACCAGCGTCTGGCCGGGCGCGGACTGGTTCGAGCGCGAGACCTATGATCTTTATGGCGTGTTGTTTTCCGGTCACCCGGATTTGCGCCGCATCCTGACCGATTATGGTTTTGAAGGGCACCCGCTGCGCAAGGACTTCCCGCTGACCGGCTTTGTGGAAGTGCGCTATGATGACGAGGCCAAGCGCGTTATTTACGAGCCTGTCGAGTTGAAGCAGGAGCTTCGCAGTTTCGACTTCCTTTCGCCATGGGAGGGAACCGATTATGTGTTGCCCGGCGATGAAAAGGTGAAGCAGTAAATGGCTGAAACCTCCGTCCGCAATTTCAATATCAATTTTGGTCCGCAGCATCCGGCGGCACACGGCGTGTTGCGCCTTGTGCTGGAGCTTGATGGCGAGGTAATCGAGCGCGTTGATCCGCATATCGGCCTTTTGCATCGCGGCACCGAAAAGCTGATGGAGCACAAGACCTATCTTCAGGCTGTGCCTTATCTTGATCGTCTCGACTATTGCTCGCCGATGAATCAGGAACATGCCTATGCGCTTGCGGTGGAGCGCCTGCTCGACATCGAAGTGCCCAAGCGTGGCCAGATCATCCGCGTGCTTTATTCCGAAATCGGCCGCATCATGTCGCATATCCTGAATGTGACGACGCAGGCCATGGACGTTGGTGCGCTGACCCCGCCGCTTTGGGGGTTTGTCGATCGCGAAAAGCTGATGGTGTTTTATGAGCGGGCTTCCGGCTCGCGAATGCACGCAGCCTATTTCCGGCCCGGTGGTGTGCATCAGGATCTGCCCGATCAGTTGATCGAGGATATCGGCAAGTGGATTGATCCGTTCCTCAAAATGCTTGACGATCTTGACCAGTTGCTGACCGCCAACCGCATTTTCATGCAGCGCAATGTCGATATTGGCGTGGTGTCGCTGGAAGATGCCTGGGCGTGGGGCTTTTCAGGCGTCATGGTGCGTGGCTCGGGCGCGCCATGGGATTTGCGCAAGTCGCAGCCTTATGAGTGCTATTCCGAGATGGAGTTCGATATTCCGATCGGCAAGAATGGCGATAATTTCGATCGCTATCTTTTGCGCATGGAAGAAATGCGCCAGTCAGCCAGAATCATGCGCCAGTGCGTGGATCTGCTGCTGGGCAAGGAGCGCCATGGTCCGGTCTCCAATCTGGATGGCAAGGTGGTGCCGCCCAAGCGTGGTGAGATGAAGCGCTCGATGGAAGCGATGATCCATCACTTCAAGCTCTATACCGAGGGCTACCGGGTTCCAGCCGGTGAGGTCTATGCCGCGGTTGAAGCTCCCAAGGGCGAGTTCGGCGTCTATCTGGTGTCGGATGGCAGCAACAAGCCTTATCGGGCCAAGCTGCGCGCACCCGGATTTGCCCATCTGCAAGCCATGGATTTCCTGTGTAAAGGCCATATGCTGGCTGATGTTTCCGCCATATTGGGTTCACTCGACATCGTCTTTGGTGAGGTCGACCGCTAATGTCTGTTCGCCGTCTCGCAGAACCGCAATTCCAGCCGCAAACTTTCACCTTCAATGAAGAGTTTGCTGCTTCCGCACAAAAGTGGATTGCAAAATATCCTGAAGGCCGTCAGCAATCGGCTATCATTCCGCTGCTCATGCTGGCGCAGGAGCAGAATGGCTGGGTGACAAAAGCCGCCATCGAATCCATCTGCGACATGCTCGGCATGCCCTATATTCGCGGGCTTGAGGTTGCGACCTTCTATACCCAGTTCCAGCTCAAGCCAGTGGGTACACATGCTCATATTCAGGTCTGTGGCACCACGCCGTGCATGTTGCGCGGCGCTGGCGAGTTGATGGATGTGTGTCGCGCCAAAATCCATCCCGAGCCGCTGCAATTAAATGAAGAAGGCACGCTGTCATGGGAAGAGGTTGAATGTCAGGGTGCATGCGTCAACGCGCCGATGATCATGATCTTCAAGGACACCTATGAGGATCTGACCCCCGAGCGGCTGGCTGAAATCATTGATGCGTTTGAAGCAGGCAAGGGTGAAACCGTTCCGCCCGGCCCGCAGATCGAGCGTCATTTTTCAGCGCCTGCTGGTGGCTTTACCGCACTTGGCGATGAAGCTGCGGTGCTGAAAGGGACCTCGACGGGTGTAAAGGCCTCGGCCAGCACAAAGGAAAAGGCAAGCGCAAAGGCCCCGGCAAGCGTCAAGACAAAGACGCCAAGCAAGGCTGCGCCCATAAAGGCCAAGGCAGAAAAGCCTGCGCTGGATGACAAGAACCGCCCGGCTGGCATAGCCCGCCCGGATGTGGTCGATGACCTCAAGCTGATTTCGGGCATTGGTCCGAAAAATGAAGGGCTTCTGCACGAGCTTGGCATTTTTACCTTCGCCCAGATTGCGGCGTGGAAAAAGGCCGAGCGGACATGGGTTGACGGCTATCTGAGTTTCCACGGCCGTATCGAGCGCGAGGATTGGGTCAAGCAGGCCAAGGCCCTCGCCAAGGGTGGTGTGGAAGAATATATCCGCGTCTTCGGCAAGAAACCGGTTTAAGGAAAGAACGATGCTTCAGGACAAGGATCGCATCTTTACCAATATTTACGGTCATTTTGACCGGACATTGGCTGGCGCCATGTCACGCGGTTGCTGGGATGGCACAAAGCAGATCATTGAAAAGGGTCAGGACTGGATCATCGACGAGATGAAGGCGTCGGGTCTGCGCGGCCGTGGCGGCGCAGGATTCCCGACCGGTCTCAAATGGTCGTTCATGCCCAAGAAAAGCGATGGCCGGCCAAGCTATCTGGTCGTCAATGCTGACGAATCGGAGCCGGGCACCTGCAAGGACCGCGACATTTTACGCCATGATCCGCATACGCTGGTGGAAGGCTGTCTGCTGGCCGGTTTCGCCATGAATGCGGTGGCCGCCTATATCTATATTCGCGGCGAGTTTGTGCGCGAGCGTGAGGCATTGCAGCGCGCCATTGACGAGGCTTATGACGCAAGGCTGATCGGCAAGAACAACAAGAACGGCTATGATTTCGACATCTATGTCCATCATGGGGCCGGGGCCTATATTTGCGGCGAGGAAACCGCTCTTCTGGAAAGTCTGGAAGGCAAGAAGGGCCAGCCGCGCCTGAAGCCGCCATTCCCGGCCAATATGGGGCTTTATGGTTGCCCGACCACGGTCAACAATGTCGAATCCATTTCCGTTGCGCCCACCATCTTGCGGCGCGGTGCGGCGTGGTTTTCGTCCATGGGTCGCCCCAATAATGTCGGCACCAAGCTGTTCATGCTGGTTGGTCATGTGAACACGCCTTGCACAGTCGAGGAAGAAATGGGCACCACCTTCCGCGAATTGGTGGAAAAGCATGGTGGCGGCATTCGCGGCGGCTGGGATAATCTTTTGGCTGTTATTCCCGGCGGTGCGTCCTGTCCGGTGGTCAAGGCTGAAGATATTATCGATGCGCCGATGGATTTTGACGGGATGCGCGAATTAAAATCCTCGTTTGGAACGGCTGCCATGATCATCATGGACAAGTCGACCGACATCGTGAAGGCGATTGCGCGGCTGTCCTATTTCTTCAAGCATGAAAGCTGCGGCCAGTGCACGCCGTGCCGGGAAGGTACGGGCTGGATGTGGCGGGTGATGGAGCGGCTGGTGCGCGGAGAAGCGCAAAAGCGTGAAATCGACATGCTGCTTGAGGTCAGCAAGCAGATCGAGGGACACACCATCTGTGCGCTGGGTGATGCTGCGGCATGGCCGGTGCAGGGTCTGATCCGCAATTTCCGCCCGGAAATCGAACGCCGTATTGATGAATTTACCCGCAATGCCCACCGGGTCGAGCCGGTTTTTGCGGCTGCCGAATAGGTTTTTTTAAAAACAGATCAGGAAGCCTGAAGACGATGCACAACAACGTATCAGAGATGACCCCGGGTGAGATGGCCAGAGCCGTCAACCTGCTCGCTCATCCTGTTGCGGGCATGGCTGCGGCAACAGCGTTTGGTGTGGGGCTGACCAGCCACACATTGGGTGCCTGGTACGGGGCGTTAAGGGAGGCAGGTGAAACCTCGCACAGGCTGCTTCAGGCTTTTGCGTCTATGCCGGTTTCTTCGTCCGGGCTGGACAAGCCAGCTACAATGGACGATCTGAAGGTGATTTCTGGAATCGGTCCAAAACTTGAAGCTGTTTTAAAGGGTCATGGCATCCGCTCTGTGAACCAGATTGCAGCATGGTCAGATGCTGAAATAGCGGAAATTGACAACAGGCTGGGGCTTCGTGGCCGTATCCGGCGCGATGACTGGATCGGTCAGGCGGCAGCCTTGCTGGACGGTTGGCAGGTAAAGTGAGATTGGGCAGGATGCCATTTATGGTATCCGCAGCAATGAAAATCGCGGTTGAGCCGCGGGTGAAGGTCGCGGTTAGTCCGCGGGTGAAAATCGCGGTTAGTCCGCGGGGTTGAGGCAAGATGGCAAAGCTCAAGGTTGACGGGAAAGAAATTGAGGTTCCCGACCACTATACGCTGTTGCAGGCAGCAGAGGCAGCGGGCGCGGAAGTGCCACGCTTTTGTTTCCATGAGCGGCTGTCGATTGCCGGCAATTGCCGCATGTGCCTGGTTGAGGTGAAAGGTGGCCCGCCCAAGCCGCAGGCGTCCTGCGCCATGGGTGTGCGTGATCTGCGCCCCGGCCCGGAAGGCCAGTTGCCGGAAGTTTTCACCAATACGCCGATGGTTAAAAAGGCCCGTGAAGGGGTCATGGAATTTCTGTTGATCAACCACCCGCTGGATTGCCCGATCTGCGATCAGGGCGGCGAGTGCGATCTGCAGGATCAGGCTATGGCTTTTGGTATGGATTCTTCGCGCTTTCATGAAAACAAGCGCGCGGTTGAAGACAAATATATCGGCCCGCTGGTCAAGACGATCATGACACGCTGCATCCATTGCACGCGCTGTGTCCGCTTTGCCACCGAGGTGGCGGGAACCTCTGAACTTGGCCTGATCGGCCGGGGTGAGGATGCCGAAATTACCACCTATCTGGAACAGGCGATGACCTCTGAATTGCAGGGCAATGTCATCGATCTGTGCCCGGTCGGTGCGCTGACGGCGCGCCCTTATGCATTTCAGGCACGTCCATGGGAATTGACCAAGACCGAATCCATCGACGTAATGGACGCTGTTGGCTCGGCCATCCGGGTCGATACGCGCGGCCGTGAGGTCATGCGCATTCTGCCGCGCAACAATGATGCGGTGAATGAGGAATGGATTTCGGACAAGACCCGCTTCATCTGGGACGGGTTGCGTACCCAGCGTCTTGATCGACCCTATGTGCGCCGTGACGGCAAGCTCAAGCCTGCCAGCTGGGCTGAAGCCTTTGCCGCAATTGGCGATGCCGTGGGCGCCACAACTCCTGACCGGATCGGCGCCATTGCCGGTGATCTGGCCGCCGTTGAAGAAATCTATGCCTTGAAACGCCTGATGATCTCGCTTGGCTCTGCCAATATGGATTGCAGGCAGGAAGGGGCAACCCTTGATCCGGCGCTTGGCCGTGCCAGCTATATTTTCAATCCGACCATTGAAGGTATTGAAGATGCCGATGCAATTCTCATCATCGGCGCCAATCCGCGCTTTGAAGCCTCTGTCTTGAACGCCCGTATCCGCAAGCGGTTCCGTGCAGGTCCGCTGCCGATCGGCGTGATCGGAGCCTTTGGCGATCTGCGCTATGATTATGAAGCGCTCGGCGCCGGGCCTGAAACCTTGAAGGAGCTTGCTGCAGGCAAGGGCGATTTCCTTGACAGGCTCAAGAGGGCGCAGCATCCGCTCATCATTGTCGGGCAGGGCGCGCTGGCCCGTGGCGATGGTGCAGCCGTGCTTGGTCTTGCTGCTAAACTTGCCACCGATATTGGTGCTGTCAGCCCGGAGTGGAACGGTTTTGCGGTTCTTCATACGGCAGCAGCCCGCGTTGGTGCTCTTGATGTCGACTTTGTGCCGGGCGAGGGGGGCAAGAATGTTGCTTCCATGCAGGATGACACCGATGTGCTGTTCCTGCTCGGCGCCGACGAAATCGACATGAACAAGGTCAAGAGCGGCTTTGTGGTTTATATCGGTACGCATGGCGATGCCGGCGCCCACCGCGCCGATGTGATCTTGCCTGCTTCGACCTATACTGAAAAATCGGGAACCTATGTGAATACCGAAGGGCGTGTGCAGCAGACCCGTCGTGCTGGTTTTGCGCCGGGCGATGCACGTGAAGACTGGGCGATTTTACGCGCTCTTTCCGAAGTGCTCGGCCACAAACTGCCTTTCGATTCACTGGCTCAGCTTCGCAAGGAACTGTATGGTGAATATCCGCATCTGGCCCGCCTCAATCAGATCGAGGCTGGTGGGCTGGAAGAGATTGCGGCCATGCAAAAACTTTCCGGTACGGTTGAAAAAACCGGTTTCGTGTCGCCTGTGCGCGACTTCTACCTGACCAACCCGATTGCGCGCGCTTCGGCGGTGATGGCCGAATGTTCGGCACTGGCGCAGGACAGCTCCAAGCAGGCAGCGGAATAGGACATGGACGACAGCTTCTTTTCCTTTTACATCCTGCCAGCGCTGATCATTCTGGCAAAATCGCTGGCGCTGCTGGTCATTTTGCTGATATTCGTGGCTTACATCCTGTATGCCGACCGCAAGATCTGGGCAGCGGTGCAAAGACGTCGCGGGCCGAATGTGGTTGGTCCGTGGGGTCTGTTTCAGGCTTTTGCCGACCTGTTCAAATTCGTCTTTAAAGAGCCGGTGATCCCGTCTGGCGCCAACAAGGCGGTGTTCCTGCTGGCCCCGCTGATCACTTCAGTGCTGGCGATGGCGACATGGGCGGTTATCCCGGTCAATGAAGGCTGGGCGGTTGCCAATATCAATGTCGGCATTCTTTATATTCTGGCGTTTTCGGGCCTTGAGGTCTATGGCGTGATCATGGGCGGCTGGGCCTCCAACTCGAAATATCCCTTCCTTGGGGCGCTGCGTTCGGCAGCCCAGATGGTGTCTTACGAGGTCTCTATCGGCTTTGTCATTGTCACGGTCCTGCTGCTGGTTGGCTCCTTGAACCTGACCGATATTGTTCTGGCACAGACTGATGGTATCGGCACCTGGCTTGGCCTGTCCAACTCCTTCCTTGACTGGCACTGGCTGGTGCTGTTTCCGATGTTCGTCATCTTCATCATTTCAGGAATGGCAGAAACCAACAGGCCGCCCTTTGATCTGGTCGAAGCCGAATCCGAACTGGTGGCCGGTCACATGGTCGAATATTCATCAACGGCGTTTTTGCTGTTCTTCCTCGGTGAATATGTAGCCATCGTCTTGATGTGCGCGCTGACCACGGTCCTGTTCCTCGGAGGCTGGCTGCCACCGTTTGACTTCGCCCCCTTCACATGGGTGCCGGGCGTTGTCTGGTTTGTGCTGAAAGTCTGCCTGGTCTTCTTTATTTTCTCGATGGCCAAGGGTGTTCTTCCCCGTTATCGCTATGACCAGCTCATGCGGCTGGGGTGGAAGGTGTTCTTGCCGATCTCGCTGTTCATGGTCGTGGCCACGGCCGCGTTCCTCAAGCTGACGGGGCTTGCCTGATGTCTACATTTGCACAAGCGGCTAAATCGCTGATCCTCAAGGATATTGTGATCGGTTACTGGCTGGGCGTCAAAAAGATGTTCGAGCCCAAGGAAACCATCAACTATCCGCATGAAAAGGGGCCGATTTCTCCGCGTTTTCGCGGTGAACATGCGCTGCGCCGCTATCCCAATGGTGAAGAACGCTGCATTGCCTGCAAATTGTGCGAAGCGATCTGTCCGGCGCAGGCCATCACCATCGAGGCAGGCCCGCGCCGTAATGACGGCACCCGCCGCACGGTGCGCTACGATATTGATATGGTGAAGTGCATTTATTGCGGCTTTTGCCAGGAAGCCTGCCCGGTTGACGCCATTGTTGAGGGGCCGAATTTTGAGTTCGCCACCGAAACGCGCGAGGAGCTTTACTATGACAAGGAAAAGCTGCTGGCCAATGGCGACCGCTGGGAACGTGAGATTGCACGCAACATGGAAATGGATGCGCCTTATCGCTAGAGCGCCGATGCCGGGCAATCAGCCCTGACATTGGCATTTGAGACATGGACGGGCCGCAACGGCTCGTTTAAGGAACACGCGGTTTCGTGGCCAAAGACGGCACGGAATCAAAAATTGGAAACCGGGGGAACCCATGCTTGAAGGATTAGAGGCGGCTTTTTTCTACCTCTTCGCCCTTGTCGCGGTCGCGTCGGCCCTGATGGTCATCTCGTCACGCAATCCCGTTCATTCGGTCTTGTTCCTGATCCTCGCGTTTTTCAACGCGGCAGGGCTTTTCCTGCTGGCTGGAGCCGAGTTCGTGGCGCTGATCCTGCTCATCGTCTATGTCGGCGCTGTCATGGTGCTGTTCTTGTTCGTGGTCATGATGCTGGATGTCGATTTTGCCGAGTTCAAGCAAGGTGCGCTGCATTATGCGCCTATTGGCGCGCTGGTCGGGCTGGTGTTTGCAGCCGAGCTTATTATCGTCACTGGCGGCTATATCCTGTCGCCGAACCTGAGCAGTTCTGTTGTGCGACCGATCCCTGATCTGGCACAGCGCAGCAATACGGCAGCGTTAGGTGACATTCTCTACACAGATTATATTCATTTCTTCCAGATGGCGGGTCTCGTGCTTCTGGTTGCCATGATTGGGGCCATCGTATTGACGCTGCGCCACAAACCGGGCGTCAAACGCCAGTCGATTGCCGATCAGGTTGCCCGTACACCTGAAGCCGCCATCGAGATCCGCAAGGTCGAGACGGGGAAGGGTATCTGATATGAGCGTCGGTATCGGACATTATCTGACACTTTCAGCCATCCTGTTCACGATTGGCGTGTTCGGCATTTTCCTGAACCGCAAAAACGTCATCGTCATCATGATGTCGATCGAGTTGCTGCTCTTGGCTGCCAATATCAATATGGTCGCCTTCTCCTCAGTGCTTAACGATATGATGGGACAGATTTTCGTGCTGTTCGTGCTCACCGTTGCGGCCGCAGAAGCCGCCATTGGCCTGTCGATTATCGTTGTCTTCTTCCGTAACCGTGGCTCGATCGCGGTCGAAGATGTGAATATGATGAAGGGTTGAGGCACGACCATGTATCAAGCCATCGTCTTTTTACCGCTTGCAGGCTTTTTGATTGTCGGGCTGTTTGGCACCGCATTGGGGGCTCGCGCGTCTGAATATATCACCTCCGGCCTGCTGGTGATTGCAGCGCTCCTGTCATGGGTAGCCTTTTTCTCGGTCGGGTTTTCCGATGCACCCACGCTCATCGTGCCGGTGGCGCGCTGGATCGAGACTGGCGGTCTGGATGTTGCCTGGGCCTTGCGCATCGATACGCTGACCGTTGTCATGCTGGTGGTGGTCAATACCGTCTCGGCGCTGGTTCACATCTATTCGATCGGCTATATGCACCACGATCCGCATCGTCCGCGTTTCTTTGCCTATCTGTCGCTGTTTACCTTTGCCATGCTCATGCTGGTGACGTCTGACAATCTGGTGCAGATGTTCTTTGGTTGGGAAGGGGTTGGTCTGGCTTCCTATCTGCTGATTGGTTTCTGGTACAAGAAGCCAACGGCCAGTGCTGCGGCGATGAAGGCCTTCATCGTCAACCGCGTTGGCGATTTCGGCTTTCTGCTTGGCCTGTTTGGTGTGTTCGTGCTGTTTGGCTCGGTCAATTTTTCCACCATCTTTACCAGCACCGCCACCTATATTCCGGCTGATGCCGGCGCAGACGCCGATACGGTTTTGACCTTCCTTGGCTATTCGCTGGACAAGACTGCGGCTGTCACCGTGGTGTGTCTGCTGTTGTTCATGGGCGCGATGGGCAAGTCGGCACAGGTGCCGCTGCACACATGGCTGCCGGATGCGATGGAAGGCCCGACCCCGGTTTCGGCGCTGATTCACGCCGCCACCATGGTTACGGCTGGTGTGTTCATGCTGGCGCGTCTGTCGCCGCTGTTTGAACTGTCGCACAATGCGCTGATGGTCGTCACCTTCATCGGGGCCACCACCGCCTTTTTTGCCGCCACCGTCGGTCTGGTGCAAAATGACATCAAGCGCGTGATTGCCTATTCGACCTGTTCGCAGCTTGGCTACATGTTTGTGGCGCTGGGGGTCGGGGCTTATGGCGCCGCCATTTTCCACCTGTTTACCCATGCCTTCTTCAAGGCGCTTTTGTTCCTTGGTTCCGGCTCGGTCATTCATGCCATGTCGGATGAGCAGGACATGCGCAAGATGGGCGGTATCCGCAAGCTGATCCCCACCACCTACTGGATGATGATCATCGGCACACTGGCGCTGACCGGCGTTGGTATTCCGGCAACCGTCATCGGTACGGCAGGCTTCTTCTCCAAGGATGCGATCATTGAAAGCGCCTTTGTCGGTCAGAACGCCGTGGCAGGATTTGCCTTCGTGCTTCTGGTGATCTCGGCCTGCTTTACCTCCTTCTATTCCTGGCGGCTGATTTTCATGACCTTCCATGGCAAGTCGCGCGCCAGCAATGAGGTCTTGCACCATGTGCATGAATCACCGCCCGTCATGCTGGTGCCGCTTTATATTCTGGCTGTCGGTGCGCTATTTGCCGGTTTCGTGTTTGCCGACCAGTTCATCGGAGCAGGCTATGAAGCCTTCTGGAAGACGGCGCTGTTTACCTCGTCCGACAATCATGTCCTGCATGACATGCATAATGTACCGATGTGGGTGAAGCTGTCGCCTTTCGTGGCGATGGTGATCGGCTTCCTGTTGTCCTATCAGTTTTATATCCGCTCGCCGCAGACACCGAAAAACCTTGCAGCCCAGCATCGTGGTCTTTACCAGTTCCTGCTGAACAAGTGGTATTTCGACGAATTGTTCGACTTCCTGTTTGTGCGCTCCGCCAAGGTGATCGGCCGCTTCTTGTGGAAGACCGGCGACGGAAAGATCATTGACGGGCTTGGACCGGACGGAATTTCGGCACGTGTCGTTGACGTGACACAGCGTGTCGTCAAGCTCCAGTCCGGCTATCTTTATCACTACGCATTCGCAATGCTGATCGGCGTTGCCGCACTTGCCACCTGGATGATGCTATGACCGACTGGCCCATTCTTTCCACGGTCACGTTTTTGCCGCTGGTCGGCGCAGTTTTACTGCTGCTGATCAATGACAGAACTGAAAATGGCCTGCGCAATATCCGTTCGATCACGCTTTTGACGACGGTGATCACCTTTGTGGTGTCGCTGTTTATCTGGATCGGGTTCGATAATTCGCAATCCGGCTTCCAGATGGTCGAAAAGGCCCAATGGCTGGATAGCGGCCTGTCCTATCATATGGGCGTCGATGGCATTTCCATGCTGTTCGTCATCCTGACCACCTTCCTGATGCCCCTGTGCATTCTGGCGTCGTGGGAAGCCGTGCAGAAGCGGGTCAAGGCCTATATGATCGCCTTCCTGCTGCTTGAGACCTTGATGATCGGCGTGTTCTGTGCGCTGGATCTGGTGCTGTTTTACGTCTTCTTTGAAGCCGGCCTGATCCCGATGTTCATCATCATCGGCGTGTGGGGCGGCAAGCGGCGCGTCTATGCCTCGTTCAAGTTCTTTCTCTACACGCTGCTTGGTTCGGTGCTGATGCTGCTGGCCATCATGGCCATGTACTGGAATGCGGGCACCATGGATATTCCAACGCTGCTGGCCCATGATTTCCCGGCCAATATGCAGACATGGTTGTGGCTGGCGTTTTTTGCCTCCTTCGCGGTGAAAATGCCGATGTGGCCGGTGCATACATGGCTGCCGGATGCGCATGTGGAAGCTCCCACCGCAGGTTCGGTCATTCTGGCCGGTATCCTGCTGAAAATGGGTGGCTATGGCTTCCTGCGTTTCTCATTGCCAATGTTTCCGCTGGCTTCGGAAATGTTCCAGCCTTTCGTGTTTGCCCTGTCGGTGATCGCCATCATCTACACGTCGCTGGTGGCGTTGATGCAAGACGACATGAAAAAGCTGATTGCCTATTCATCGGTGGCGCATATGGGCTATGTGACGCTGGGTATTTTCGCCATGAATGGGGAAGGCATCAATGGCGCGATCTTCCAGATGCTGTCGCATGGCCTTGTGTCTTCGGCGCTGTTCTTGTGCGTTGGCGTTATCTATGACCGTCTGCACACCCGTGAGATCGACGCCTATGGCGGCTTGGTCAACAACATGCCAAAATATGCAGTGGCCTTCCTGATCTTCACCATGGCCAATGTCGGCCTGCCGGGCACCAGTGGTTTTGTTGGTGAGTTCCTCACCTTGCTGGGGGCGTTTCGGGTCAATACATGGGTGGCGCTGTTTGCCACGACAGGTGTGATCCTGTCGGCCGGTTATGCGCTGTGGCTTTACCGGCGCGTCGTGTTCGGTGCGCTGACCAAGGATAGCCTGAAGGCCATGCTTGATCTGTCGCTGCGCGAAAAGCTGGTCATTTATCCGCTGCTGGTTCTGACGATTTTCTACGGTATCTATCCAGCGCCCATTCTCGATGTCACTGCTGAATCGGTGAAAGCGCTTCTGGAAAACGTCAATACATCACTCAATGCCGCGCAGACCGCGGCCATAAACTGACCGGAGACCGAGGTAACAATGACAGCGGAACTCTCCACCAGTCTCGCACTCGTAACGCCTGAGCTTATCCTGGTCGTTGGCGCCATGGCGCTTTTGATGATCGGGGTTTTTTCCAGCGGACGGCCCAGCACTCTGGTCTCGACGCTTGCCGTGCTGGTCATGGCGGGTGCCGGGCTGTGGCTGGCCTGCTTTACCGGGCAGGGTGCTGCATTTGGCAATTCCTTTGTGCTCGATGCGTTTGCACGTTTCATGAAATTGCTGACACTTGGCGGTGCTGCAGTGGCGCTCATCATGTCGGTTGGTTTCAGCCGGGCCAATAAATTCGACACATTCGAATATCCGGTTCTGGTTATGCTTTCCTGTACCGGCATGTTGCTGATGGCGTCGGCCAATGACATGCTGGCGCTTTATCTGAGTTTTGAATTGCAGTCGCTGGCGCTTTACATCGTTGCCGCCATCAATCGCGATTCACTGCGTTCCAGTGAAGCCGGCCTTAAATATTTTGTGCTGGGCGCGCTTGGCACGGGCATGATGCTTTACGGCATCTCGCTGATTTACGGCTATACCGGCTCGATTGGTTTTGAGACGATTGCCGCGACAATTTCGGGGCAGGAACGCCAGATCGGCGTGCTGTTCGGGGTTGTTTTCATTCTGGCGGGACTGGTCTTCAAGATTTCGGCAGCGCCCTTCCACATGTGGACACCCGATGTCTATGAGGGGGCGCCGACGCCGGTGACGGCATTTTTTGCGGTGGCTCCCAAGGTTGCGACCATGGCGCTGATCCTGCGGCTGGTGATGGAGGCGTTTCAGCCTGTCGCCGCCGACTGGCAGCAGATCATCGTGTTCGTGTCGATCGCCTCGATGGTGCTTGGCTCTTTTGCAGCCATCGGCCAGCGTAATATCAAACGGCTGATGGCCTATTCTTCCATTGGTCATATGGGTTTTGCACTGGTTGGCCTTGCCGCCAACAGTGAGGCAGGCGTGCGCGGCGTGCTCATCTATATGGTGATCTATGTGGCAATGACGCTGGGGGTATTTGCCTTCATCCTCGCCATGCGCCGCAATGACCACTATCTGGAAAAGATCGATGATCTTGGCGGTCTGTCACAGACCAACCCGATCATGGCCAGCCTGATGACGCTGTTGCTGTTCTCGCTGGCGGGTATTCCGTGGCTGGCTGGCTTCTGGGCCAAATGGTATGTGTTCCTGGCTGCCATCAATGCCGGTCTTTACGTGCTGGCGGTTATCGGTGTTCTGACCTCGGTTGTGGCGGCATTTTACTATCTGCGCATCATCAAGATCATGTGGTTTGATGAGCCTGTCGGCGGTTTCCAGCCGATGTCACTGGAACTACGCGCCATTCTTGGCCTGTCGGGTGCTTTTGTCACCTTCTATGTGCTGTTTGGCGCTCCGATCGGTGCTCTGGCGCAGGCGGCAGCCAAGTCGCTGTTTTGATGAGATTTGCTCTGGCGCCGAAGGCTGTTGCCGATGGTTTTCGGCTGGAGGCGCTGGAAACCATCGATTCCACCAACGCCTATGCACTTGCGCAAGCGCGCGCCGGCGATCCGGGCAAGCTGTGGGTGGTTTCCAAAAACCAGCAGAGCGGGCGCGGGCGGCGTGGCCGGACCTGGCATTCACCGCCGGGCAATCTGGCGGCCACCCTGCTTGTCGTTGCTGATTTTGAATTGAAGCTTGCCTCGACGCTTGGTTTTGTCGCCGGGCTGGCATTGGCCGATGCGCTGGATGCGGTTGCACCTCAAGCTGCCATTTCCGTTGGCCCCGATGGGGGCAGCAATTTTGCCGCTGCTGGCTCCGGCGCTTTTTCTTCCAAAGCTGCGGCTGGTAATCGTTTTGAATTGAAATGGCCCAATGATGTGCTGGCCTCAGGGGCAAAGCTGGCGGGTATCCTGCTGGAATCGACCATGCTTGATAAAAATCATTTTGCGGTGGCGATTGGCATTGGGATCAATGTTGCAGCTTACCCGGATGATCTGCCTTATCCGGCAACCTCGCTCCATGATCTTGGTTCAAAATGTGATGCTGAAACCCTGTTTGAGGCGCTGTCCGAGGCCTGGGCAGCCTATGCGCGATTATGGAATAAGGGGCAGGGGCTTGCTGCCATTCGCAATTGCTGGCTGGAACGGGCGGCAGGCATTGGCGGCGAAGTGGCGGTGCGGGTCGACAACCGCGTGATCCGCGGTATTTTTGAAACCATTGACGAAGAGTGTCATTTCATTATCCGCGAGCCTGATGGCAATGTGATAAGGATTGCGGCAGGCGATGTCCATTTCGGGGCGGTTGCCAGCGCCAGTGCTGTCTGAAATATTTTGGCATTTTTCTAGAGCATTTCATCCGTTTTCGTGAAAACAGGAAATGTTCTAAAGATGAGAATAAGTGCCCTGCGGACAAGGTTCCGCAAGATTGGAGAACAATATGGCTTTGAAGGAAAATGCCGAACTGGTGTTTGCGCCCCTTGGCGGCGTTGGCGAGATTGGCATGAACTTCGCCCTGTATGGTTTTGGCCCTGCCCATGCGCGCGAATGGCTGATTGTCGATGTGGGTGTAACTTTTCCAGATGCCGCCCATCCCGGTGTGGACCTGATCCTGCCCGATACAAGATTTATTGAAGACAAGCTGGACCGGCTCTGCGGCATTGTCATTACGCATGCCCATGAAGATCATTATGGAGCGCTGCTTGATTTGTGGCCGCGCCTGCAAGCGCCTGTCTGGATGACGCCTTTTGCTGCCGGTCTGCTTGAAGCCAAGCGGCAATCGGAGCATGGCGCACCAAAAATTCCGGTCAGCATCTATCGCAGCAGTGAAAAATTTACGGTCGGTTCTTTCGAGATCGAAGCCATTGGCGTGACGCATTCCATTCCAGAACCCGTGTCGCTGGCCATTACCACGCCAGCCGGAACGGTGATCCACACCGGCGACTGGAAGATTGATCCGGCGCCCACATTGGGCAAGAAAATCGATGAAGAGCGCTTTCGCGCCTATGGCGACAAGGGCGTTCTGGCGCTGGTGTGTGATTCCACCAATGCGCTGCGCGAAGGCGATTCACCTTCCGAGGAAGCGGTTGGCGCCAGCCTTAAAGCGCTGATCGAGGGGCAGAAGGGGCGGGTGGCAATCACCACTTTTTCTTCCAATGTCGGGCGCATCATTTCAATTGCCCGTGCCGCACACGATGCCGGACGCAAATGTCTGGTGCTTGGCCGTTCGCTCAAGCGCGTCATCGATGTGGCCGATGAACTTGGCTATATGGACGGCCTGCCTGAATTTGTGGCGGAAGAAGATTATGGCTTCATCGACCGTGACAAGCTGGTCATCATCTGCACTGGCAGCCAGGGCGAGCCGCTGGCAGCCCTTGCCAAGCTGTCGCGCGATGAAATGAAATCGGTGGCGCTTAACGCTGGCGATACGGTGATTTTTTCTTCGCGCACCATTCCCGGCAATGAAAAAGCCATTCTGGAAATCAAGAATCGCCTGATCGATCTGGGCATCAGGATCATCGAGGATGGTGATGCGCTGGTGCATGTGTCCGGTCATCCGCGCCGCAGCGAATTAAAGCGCATGTATGAATGGGTGCGCCCGCAAATCGGCGTTCCGGTGCATGGGGAAGCTGCGCATCTGGTGGCGCAAGGTTCATTGATGGCCATGTCAGGCATTGGACAGGTGGCGCAAGTGCGTAATGGTGACATGCTGCGCCTGTGGCCGGGGGCGGCCACTATTCTCGATAAACTGCCCTTTGGCCGGCTTTACAAGGATGGCAGGCTTGTGGGCACCGATGAAACCATGGGGATTCGCGAGCGGCGCAAACTGTCTTATGCGGGTCATGTGGTGGTCAATGTGGTGCTGGATGATCGCTACCAGCTTTCAGGCGATCCTGATCTGGTGGCTGTTGGTGTGGCGCAGGTCGATGCGGCCGGTGAATTGCTGGAAGATCTGATGATTGATGCCGCAGTCGGGGCTGTTGATTCCATTCCGCGACAACGGCGCAAGGATCTTGATCTGGTGCAGGAATCGGTACGCCGGGCCGTGCGGGCCGCTGCCAATCAGGCATGGGGCAAGAAGCCTCTGGTGACAGTGTTTGTGACGCGGTAAAGATGCTTAGAGCATTTCTTGTTTTCATGGAGACGGATGAAATGCTCTAATCTCTTGTTTTAGCCGCATTTCTGCGACGCCAGACGATTCCGTCTGACTGCAAAATGCTCTAGATAAGAAGATTTTGTAACTTTGATCCGGGGAACAAAACCATGAAACTCGGGCGTCTCAATCATGTCGCCATTGCGGTTCCCGACCTTGAAAAGGCGGTCGCCACCTATCGTGATGTGTTGGGTGCTGTGGTGAGTGCGCCGCAGAGCTTGCCTGAACATGGGGTGAGGGTGGTGTTTGTCGAACTGGCCAACAGCAAGGTTGAACTGCTGGAGCCGCTTGGCGTGGATTCGCCCATTGCCGCTTTTTTGGAGAAGAACCCGGCGGGCGCAATCCATCATCTGTGCTATGAAGTGGCTGATATATTCAGCGCACGCGACCGGTTGAAAGCTGGTGGCGCACGCATTTTAGGGGATGGTGAGCCAAAGACCGGCGCGCATGGAAAGCCGGTTTTATTCCTGCACCCTAAAGATTTTTGCGGAACTCTGATCGAACTGGAGCAGGAATGAGCTGGGTTTCCCTTGTTGCGATCTATTTTGTGAGCTGGTGGCTGGTGCTGTTTCTGGTTCTGCCTTTTGGTGTGAAGACACAGGCTGACGATGATAATGTGACGCTGGGCACTGTCGCCAGTGCTCCGCGTGGGCCACATATGCGGCGCGCCGTCATCTGGACGACAATCATAACCACGCTGGCCGTTGGCGGTTATGGCTGGCTGACATTTGGTCTTGGCCTTGGTTTTGACGATATTCCCATCATGGTGCCGATGCCTGAGTGATCCCAAAACAGATCAAATATGATCTGGGCATGATCCGTGAATGATCGGGAAGCTGAAAAAGCGATGGGATTTTTAAAAAAAAAGCAAGGCTAAAAAGCCTTGCTGAAATAAACGCGCCCGATCCGTTTCCGGTTTCCGGCGGCAGCGAGTAACCGCGCCTGGATCACATCCTCCCAAGACTTTAGACCGCGTAGGAGAACAGATTTTTCTATTCTCTCGATTATGGCAGCACAGTAGCCTAATAAACTTGGTTGAGTCACTATATATTTTACTCCGACATGAACTTAAATGTGTTGCGCTGCACAATAGGATGTTGCAATGCGGTTTAAAATGGTAACCTTGAGTCGCGTCGATACGTCCGATAGGGCTGCGGGTTTCCAACTTGCCATGAAATGGCTATGAAGCCGGGATAAACAGGCCTCGGTGTGCCGATTCCGGCATCCCCTTTCTCACGGATCAGCTATGCGGTTATCGCGCTACTTTTTGCCCATACTCAAAGAAAACCCGCGTGAGGCTGAAATTGTCTCGCACCGGCTGATGTTGCGCGCCGGTATGATCCGCCAGCAGGGGGCGGGCAGTTTTTCCTGGCTGCCGCTTGGCAAGCGTGTGCTTGACAAGGTGTGCCGGATTATTCGTGAAGAGCAGGATCGCTCCGGCGCGCTGGAAATCATGATGCCGACCATTCAATCGGCTGATCTGTGGCGCGAGAGTGGCCGTTATGATGCCTATGGCAAGGAGATGCTGCGCATCAAGGACCGCCATGAGCGCGACATGCTTTACGGGCCGACCAATGAGGAGATGGTGACGGACATCTTCCGTGGTTATGTGAAGTCCTACAAGGATCTTCCGCTTAATCTTTATCACATTCAATGGAAATTCCGCGACGAGGTGCGCCCGCGCTTTGGCGTCATGCGCAGCCGTGAATTCCTGATGAAGGATGCCTATTCCTTCGATCTTGATTTTGAAGCGGGCAAGGCTGCCTATTTCCGCATGTTCGTGGCTTATTTGCGCACATTTACACGCATGGGACTGCAAGCCATTCCCATGCGCGCCGATACTGGCCCGATTGGCGGTGACCTTAGCCATGAATTCATCATTCTGGCCGAGACGGGCGAGAGCCAGGTTTATTGCCACCGCGATTATCTTGAGTTCGATGTTCCGGGCGCCGATGTTGATTTTACGGATGATGCCGCAATTGCCGACATCGTCAGCAAATGGACCGGCCCTTATGCTGCAACCGATGAAATGCACGACGAAACGGCATGGGATGCTATTGGCGAAGATGACAAGGTTTCAGCCCGTGGCATCGAGGTTGGCCATATTTTCCATTTCGGTGATAAATATTCAAAGCCGATGAATGCCAGGGTTACCGGCCCCGATGGCAAGGAACATTTTGTTTCCATGGGGTCTTACGGTATCGGCCCGTCGCGCTTGATTGCGGCAATTATTGAGGCCAGCCATGATGAAAATGGCATTATCTGGCCGCAATCCATTGCGCCTTTCGATGTTGGTCTCATCAATATGAAGTCTGGTGACGGGGAGTGTGACCGTATCTGTGAGGAACTGGAAGCGGCTCTGACGGCGGCGGGTCTGGATGTTTTATATGATGATACCGACCAGCGCCCGGGTGGGAAATTTGCCACTGCCGATCTGATCGGCCTGCCATGGCAGGTGATTGTCGGGCCGCGTGGTGCGGCTGCTGGCGAGGTGGAATTGAAAAACCGTAAAACCGGTGAGCGCGAAAACCTGCCTGTTGCACAAGCCATTGCCCGTCTTGGTGCTACTGCCCGTCCTGGTGATGCTGCCCGGCCTGGTGACACTGCATGAGCAAGGCGGCTGCGCAGACTTCCGCCGCCGGGCCGTTTTCCGGTTTTGAACGCATGGTGGCGTGGCGCTATCTGCGTTCACGCCGCAAGGAAACGGTCATTTCGGTCATCGCCTCGATTTCGTTTCTCGGCATTATGCTGGGCGTTGCAACGCTGATTGTGGTCATGGCGGTGATGAATGGTTTTCGCGCCGAATTGCTGACCCGTATTCTGGGCGTCAATGGCCATATCATTGTGACGCCGATTGATCTGCCGCTTGAAGATTATGATCAGGTGGCAGCGCGCATCAATGGTGTGAGCGGGATTAAATATGCGCTGCCCTTGATTGACGGGCAGGTGCTGGCACAGGGCAATATTGGCTCAGGCACAGGCGCGCTGGTGCGCGGCGTGCGCGGGGACGATCTTTCAAAAGTGGACATGGTTGCCGATAATATCCGCTTCGGGACGCTGGACAATTTCGATCAGTCCGACGGTGTGGCGGTAGGATCGCGCATGGCCAGCAATCTGGGGCTTGCGGTTGGCGACACCATCACGCTGACGTCACCTGAAGGCGATGTCACCCCCTTTGGCACCACGGCCAGAATCAAGGGCTATCCGATTGTTGCGATCTTTGAGGTTGGCATGTCGGAATATGACAGTTCGATTGTCTATATGCCGCTGGGCGAGGCGCAGCTTTATTTCAACATGGAAAATCTGGCGCAAAGCATCGAGATTTATGTCGATGATCCTGATGCGGTGGATGCGCTCAAGCCACGTGTGGAGGAGGCCGCACAGCGCCCTGTCCTGCTTAGCGACTGGCGTCAGCGCAACGAAACCTTCTTTTCCGCGCTTCAGGTCGAGCGCAATGTCATGTTCATGATCCTGACGCTGATTGTACTGGTGGCAGCCCTCAACATCATCTCCGGTCTTGTCATGCTGGTGAAGGACAAGGGTCACGATATTGCAATCTTGCGCACCATGGGCGCAACACGCGGGGCGATCTTGCGCATTTTCCTGATGACGGGAGCGGCCATCGGAATGGTCGGCACGCTGGCCGGTTTTGTGCTGGGCGTGGTGATCTGCCTCAATGTCGAGCATATACGCCAGTTCTTTTCGTGGATTTCAGGCACGGTCCTGTTTAACCCCGAGCTTTATTTCCTTAGCCAGTTGCCTGCCAAAATGGATTTGAGCGAAACCTTGTCGGTGATTGCCATGGCGCTGATATTGTCTTTCATCGCCACGCTGTTTCCTGCCTGGCGGGCGGCCCGGCTCGATCCGGTTGAAGCGCTGAGGTATGAATAATGGCGCGCGCTGTTCTTGAACTGAAAAATGTCGAGCGCCATTATGTACAGGGTGAACGCAGGCTTACCATTTTGAGTGGCGCCGATTTTACCCTGCATGCCGGTGAAATGGTGGCGCTGGTGGCGCCTTCTGGCACGGGAAAATCAACCTTGCTGCACACGGCAGGCCTTTTAGAAAGGCCCGATGCCGGTGAGGTTGTGCTTGGCGGGCGCGCTTGTGGCAGACTTGCCGATGACCAGCGCACGGCAATCCGCCGCAATGATATTGGCTTTGTCTATCAGTTCCATCATCTCTTGCCGGAATTTTCTGCACTGGAAAATGTGATGATGCCGCAACTGATCAAGGGCCTGTCACGCAATGAGGCGACTGAGCGGGCCGGGCAATTGCTGGATTATATGCAGCTTGGCAAGCGCGTTTCACACCGCCCATCTGAATTGTCGGGTGGTGAACAGCAGCGGGTGGCGATTGCCAGAGCGGTGGCTAACGCGCCTCTAGTGCTGCTGGCCGATGAGCCAACCGGCAATCTTGACCCGGTGACCGCCTCTTATGTGTTTCAGGCATTGTCGGCGCTGGTGCGCCAGTCAGGGCTGGCGGCGCTGATCGCCACCCATAATCATGAACTGGCCGCGCGCATGGACCGGCGTGTTACGCTGTCAGAAGGCAAGGTGGTTGCCTTCTGATTTTTCGTCGCTTTTTATTTTATTGAGGCTGGTTTGCGACACTGCATTCCAGCAGAGGTTTGGCATCTTCTTCTGCCATGAGATTGCGCAAACTCGCCTCATTGCCCTTGGTCCACCACTCATAAGGCCCGGCTGTATAGCGCGCACCTGATGCGGCAATCGCCGAGGTGAAAAGGATTGATTGTTCCTCAACCGGCAGAATGGCGAGCAGGTTGGGACCGGCATTCACATAGCTGACGGCCAGTGTTTTTGAGCCGCATTGATAGGTGATGGAATTGACCGTTGCCTCGCCCGCCACTTCCAGTGAAAGCGTGATGCGCGGCTGAATTTCCTGTGCGTGGCTTACGCCTGCAAGCAGGGCGCAGCCGAGACTGATTAGCGCAAAATGAATATGGCGCATGCTGGTTTTCCTTTACAGCCCGTTTGATCCGATCACGGCGCCAAGGGCAGCACCGCCCAGGCCGCCAACAACTGCACCGCCGGTTCCGCCAACAGCAGCGCCAGCCAGCGCGCCTGAACCTGCCCCGATGGCTGCGCCGCTGGCTGTTCGCATTGCCTGTGACGAACCGCAGCCAGATAGCGACAGAGCGGTGAGGGTGATGATCAAGAATCTGCTCATATCGTTTTTCCTTGTTTCTTCGTCTGAAACTCGGAAATGAGGGTTAAAAAATTGCTTCGATTTGCAATTTTTAACCAAAAATTCAGGCGATTTCAGCCGGTAATCAGTGTTTTGACGCCGTCTGCGACGAATTGAACAGCCAGTGCAGCCAGGATGACGCCCAGCAGCCGGGTCAGGATCGAACGGCCGGTTTGCCCCAGAATGCGATCCATGCGCTCGGCCAGAAGAAAGGTCAGATAGGTGACGGCAAGACACAGGAAAATAATACCGACAAAGGCAAGCTGACCTGCAAGGCCCTGAAATGAATCGGATAAAAGCACAGTGGCGGAAATGGCGCCTGGACCGGCAATCAGGGGAATGGCCAGCGGGAAGGCGGCGATATTGTGGATATGATCGCGGGTGATGGCGGTGTCGGAAATCTTTTCCTTGCGGTCATTGCGCTTTTCAAAAACCATTTCAAAGGCAATGAAAAACAGCAAAAAGCCCCCGGCAACGCGAAAGGCGGCCAGGGTTATGCCGAACACGGACAGGATGGCGGTGCCTGCCACGGCAAAAAGCGCCAGAATGGTAAAGCCGATAATGCTGGCCCGGATTGAAACCTGTTTACGCTGGGCGCGGTTCATGCTGGCGGTGACAGCCAGAAACAAAGGCGCCAGCCCCGGTGGGTCAATCGTGACCAGAATGGTGACGAAGGCGTTGAAAAGACTGTCAAAATCCGGCATTTTTATATGCTCCCCATCGGTTTAAGCTAACGTAATGCTGCTTTATGCGCCAGTTGGGAAAGCCTGTATTTTGTCGGACCAGCGCCATTGGTAACTCTGCTGGAACGCGATTTCATGAAAAGAGGCATATCCATTTGAAATAATGTGCAAAATCAGCGTTGGAAAAGCGCGTCTTCTGTTGGAGAATCTGAACCCGTTCCTATATAAGATAAATATGATTCCCCAAATGTGTGATCTGATTTGAGCGAACAAGATACACCGCATGGTGCCGACGGCGATCCGACCGGCATTGAACCGATTTCCATCGTCGAGGAGATGCAGCGCTCCTATCTCGATTATGCGATGAGCGTGATCGTCAGCCGCGCCTTGCCTGATGTGCGCGACGGATTGAAGCCTGTCCATCGACGCATCCTCTATGCCTCGCATGAGAGCGGTTATCACTGGAACCGCAAATATGTGAAGTCGGCCCGCCCGGTCGCCGATGTGATGGGTAAATATCACCCGCATGGCGATGCCTCGATCTATGATGCCTTGGTGCGTATGGCCCAGGATTGGTCGATGCGCGTGCCGCTGATCGACGGGCAGGGCAATTTCGGCTCGATTGACGGTGATCCGCCAGCAGCGATGCGTTATACGGAAGCGCGCCTGATCAAGGTGGCGCATGAGCTTTTGGAAGATATCGACAAGGATACGGTCGATTTTCAGGATACTTATGATGCCTCAGCGCAGGAACCTCGCGTTCTGCCGGCTCGCTTTCCCAATCTTCTGGTCAATGGTTCGGGCGGCATTGCTGTTGGTATGGCTACCAATATCCCGCCGCATAATCTGACCGAAGTGTGTAATGGTGCGATCGCCATTATCGACAATCCGGCCATTGAACTGGCGGAAATGATGGAGATCATTCCGGGTCCGGATTTCCCGACCGGGGGCATTGTGCTGGGTCGTGCAGGCATTCATAACGCCTATTCCACCGGGCGCGGCTCCATCATCATGCGCGGTAAGGTCGATATCGAGCAGTCGCGCGGTGACCGTGAAGCCATTATCATCACCGAGGTTCCCTATCAGGTGAACAAGGCGTCGATGATCGAGAAAATGGCCGAACTGGTGCGTGACAAGCGCATCGAGGGCATTTCCGACATTCGCGACGAGAGCGACCGGCATGGCTATCGGGTGGTGGTGGAACTGAAGCGCGACGCCAATGCCGAGGTGATCCTCAATCAGCTTTACCGCTATACGCCATTGCAGACATCGTTTGGCGCCAATGTGGTGGCGCTCAATGGCGGCAAGCCGGAAGTGATGACGCTTCTGGATATGCTAAGGGCCTTTACGGCCTTCCGTGAAGAAGTCATCAGCCGTCGCACCAAATATCTGCTGCGCAAAGCGCGCGAGCGGGCGCATGTATTGGTCGGTCTGGCGATTGCGGTTGCCAATATCGACGAGGTCATCAAACTGATCCGTCATGCGCCTGATCCGCAGGCGGCGCGTGAGCAATTGATGGAGCGCCACTGGCCGGCAAGTGATGTGGAATCGCTGATCCTGCTGATTGACGATCCGCGCCACCGCCTCAATGAGGATGGCACCTATAATCTGTCGGAAGAACAGGCGCGCGCCATTCTTGAACTGCGCCTCCAGCGCCTGACCGCCCTTGGGCGTGACGAGATCGGCGATGAACTGGGCAAGATTGGCGAAGAAATTCGTGACTATCTGGATATCTTGTCGTCGCGGGCGCGCATTCAGCAGATCGTCAAGGATGAACTGGCGGCAGTGCGCGATGAATTCGGCACGCCCCGGCGCACCGAACTGACTGACGGCGGCGCGGATATGGATGATGAAGACCTCATCCCGCGTGAAGATATGGTCGTCACCGTCAGCCATTCCGGCTACATCAAGCGTGTGCCCTTGTCGCTCTACCGGGCGCAGCGCCGCGGTGGCAAGGGTCGCTCGGGCATGTCGACCCGCGATGAGGATTTCGTCACACGGCTGTTTGTGGCCAATACCCATGCGCCGGTGCTGTTTTTCTCCTCGCGCGGCATTGTCTATAAGGAAAAGGTCTGGCGTTTGCCGATCGGCAGCCCGCAATCGCGTGGCAAGGCGCTGATCAACATGCTGCCCCTGCAGCAGGGAGAGCGCATCACCACCATCATGCCGCTGCCGGAAGATGAGGCAAGCTGGAGTGAGCTGGATGTGATGTTTGCCACCACACGTGGCACGGTTCGCCGCAACAAGCTGTCTGATTTCGTTCAGGTCAACCGCAATGGTAAAATTGCCATGAAGCTGGATGAGGGCGACGAGATTCTCGGCGTTGAGACCTGCACCGAAAATGACGATGTGCTGCTGACGGTGGCGACAGGCCAGTGTATCCGCTTCCCGGTTCAGGATGTTCGCGTCTTTGCCGGCCGCAATTCGGTTGGTGTGCGTGGTATTTCCATGCCGGAAGGCGACCGCGCCATTTCCATGACCATTCTGGAACATGTTGAGGCCGATGCGACGGAGCGGGCTGCCTATCTGAAACGTTCTGCCGCCGAGCGGCGTCTGTTGTCCGGCAATGGCGAGGATGAGGAGATTGCGCTTACCAATGAAGAGGTGAGCGAAGATGCTGAACTGCCGGAAGAACGCTATGAGTTCCTGAAGGCGCATGAGCAGTTTGTCCTGACCGTTACCGAACTGGGCTATGGCAAGCGCTCGTCTTCTTATGATTTCCGTCAGACCAGTCGTGGTGGCAAGGGCATTCGCGCCACTGACGTTTCCAAGGTGGACGAGATCGGCCCACTGGTGGCTGCTTTCCCGGTTGCTTCGGAAGACCAGATCATGCTGGTTTCAGATGGCGGGACGGTGATTCGTGTGCCGGTGCACGGTATTCGCTTTGCCAGCCGTGCCACCAAGGGCGTTACGATCTTCAACACCGCCGAAGGCGAGAAGGTGATGTCGGTGGAGCGAATTTCCGAGCCGGGCTCTGACGAGGAGGACGGCGAGGGTGAAGACGCACTGGTTGAAGAGGGTGCATCAGAAGATGTGGCAGATGAGGCCGCAACCGATGAAGGAAATGAGCCGCAGGCAGAATAAATCTGCGGCTCCAGATTTCCAGCTTGCAATTTTATCTGGCCGGTCAGTCTTGTCCGGCCAGTTTCTTGTAAGAGCGCCTGTTGAATAGCCTCTATTTAATAGGGGTTGCGTGAGCGCAGCGGAAAGTTGCGATTGCGATGTGGAACGCGATTGCGCACAGCTTCCTGATGCAGTCCGAAAACTGTGGCGATCAACATGGCAACGGTCATAGCGGCGGCAAACATGTAGATAATCATGGGGCTACCTCCTGTGATACCAACGCACTCATGCGGTTTTTGTTTCATTGTGCTGGTTAATATTCATTATTGAGCTTGAACGGCTGCTGATGGTGCGGTTCATCTGCTGTTCATCTATTGATGTGTGATGCGTTGCCTTTGGCTCCTGCAGTTTCCGGATTGTTTTCTTATTTCATTGGAAACGGGCCAGGTGCTCTATCTATTTGTTTTAGCCGCATTTGTGCGACGTCAGATGGTTCCATCTGACTGCAAAATGCTCTAGAAGCAAAAACCATGACTGAACGTATCGCCATCTATGCAGGCTCCTTTGATCCGCTGACCAACGGCCATCTGGATGTGCTCAAAGCCTCGCTGACGGTTGCTGACCGGATTTATGCAGCCATTGGCATTCATCCGGGCAAACAGCCATTGTTTTCCTTTGAGGAACGGGTTGGCCTGATCAAGGCCGTTGCCGCGCAGGAATTGGGCAATGACGCCGGGCGCATCACGATCATCTCTTTTGACGGGCTGGTGGTGGATGCAGCGCGCCAGCATGGCGCTACGATCATGATCAGGGGACTGCGTGACGGCACCGATCTTGATTATGAGATGCAGATGGCAGGCATGAATGAAGTGATGGCGCCAGAGTTGCAGACGGTTTTTTTACCGGCCAGCCCTGCCGTGCGCACCATTACCGCCACACTTGTACGGCAGATCGCTTCCATGGGGGGCGATATTGCGCCTTTTGTACCGGCAGATATCGTAGCCCCCTTGAAGAAAAAATTCGCAAAATAGCAGGAAAGACCTCATCATGCTAAAGACATTGGCTGCCCTTGCCATTCTGGCTGGCTCAGTGCTTGCCACTCCCCTTTTTGCCGCCGAGCCGGAAAATACGCTGGTTCTGACGCTTAAGGATGGGGATGTCACGATTGCCTTGCGCCCTGATCTTGCGCCCAAACATGTCGAGCAGATCAAGAAACTGGTGCGTGACGGTTCTTATGACAATGTTGCCTTCCACCGTGTTATTGATGGTTTCATGGCGCAGACCGGCGATGTGAAATTCGGCAATATGGAAAAGGATTATAATCCGGGCGCGACCGGTACCGGTGGTTCAGACCTGCCGGATCTGCCCGCAGAATTTTCCAATGAAAAATTCGAACGCGGTGTGGTTGGCATGGCGCGCTCGCAGAACCCGGACTCGGCCAATTCGCAATTTTTCATCATGTTTGCGCCCGCACCTTCGCTGAACGGGGCCTATACCATTATCGGCAATGTCGAGGACGGTATGGACAGAGTGGACAATATCGAAAAAGGCTCATCGGCGCAAAATGGCGCAGTGGCCAACCCCGACCGGATCGTCAAGGCGCGTATCGCCTCCGACAACTGATTTTTTTTATAAAAAAGGAGTTATTATGGCCCAGATCAAGGATCGCGAAAACGCGCTCATCATGGAAACCACGCAAGGGCAGGTGGTGATTGAACTTTACCCTGACCTGGCGCCGGGCCATGTCAACCGTATCAAGGAACTGGCCCGTGAAGGCGCTTATGATGGTGTGGTTTTCCACCGTGTCATTGATGGCTTCATGGCGCAGACCGGCGATGTGAAATTTGGCAAGACCGGATCGAAGGATTTCAATCCGTCGCGTGCTGGCATGGGGGGGTCTGACAAGCCGGACCTGAAGTCGGAATTTTCCAATGCCAATCATGGCCGTGGCGCCTGCTCGATGGCGCGCGCCCAGAACCCGCATTCCGCCAATTCGCAGTTCTTTATCTGCTTTGGCGACGCTTCCTTCCTTAACCGTCAGTATACGGTCTGGGGACAGGTGATTGAAGGCATGGAAAATGTTGACAAGATCAAGCGCGGCGAGCCGGTGCAGGATCCTGATACGATTGTATCGCTGAAGGTTGCGGCTGATATTGCAGCCTGAAGCTCAAGGAATAGAGAAAATGGCGGGGGTTTTCTGGGGGCTGCTTGGCATTGTGGCCGGCGCATTTGTGGCCATACAGGTGCCCATCAATGCAGAGCTTGCACGCGGCCTTGGTTCGCCGCTGGCGGCCGCCGCCATTTCCTTCTTTTCAGGCGCCCTTATGCTGAGTGCGCTGACATTTCTTGTCATCCGCTTTCAGGGGGTCTCCATTGCCTGGCGTGAACCGGAGCTATGGCTGTTTGTGGTGGGCGGCATGCTTGGCGCTGTTTATGTCACCACCAGCATCTTGCTGATTCCGCGGATCGGCGCTGCGGCGCTGATTGCCTTTTTGATCACCGGACAGCTTGTTGCGGGCATGCTTATTGACCGGATCGGCTTTCTTGGTGTGGCGATGCGTGAAATCAGCCTTGGCCGTCTTGCCGGGGCGTGTTTGCTGATTGTCGGTGCGGTGATGGTGCGCTACCTCTGATGCGTGTCGATCTGTTTGATTTTGATCTTCCTGAAGAGCGCATTGCCCTGCGCCCTGCAAAGCCGCGTGAAGCCGCACGGCTTTTGAAAATAGCACCCGGCGCACCGTTTGAGGATTTCACCATTGCTGACCTGCCCTTGCTGCTTCAGGCAGGCGATGTGCTGGTTTTTAACGATACAAGGGTGATCCCTGCACATTTGAAAGGTATTCGCCGACGCGGTGAGGCAGCGGCTCAGGTGGAAGCGACCTTGCATATGCGGGTTGCGCCCGACCGGTGGCTGGCCTTCATGCGGCCCGGAAAACGCATTGCTGCGGGCGACCGCATTCATTTTGGCCATGATGGAAATTCGTGTTTTCTGGGACAACTGGACGCCACAATTGTGGAAAAGCGCGAGGGTGGCGAGGTTCTGCTGGGTTTTGATCTGTCGGGGCCATTTCTGGATGAGGCCCTGCACAGTATCGGCCATATTCCGCTGCCGCCCTATATCGCCTCAAAGCGTGAGGATGATGAGCGCGATCGCCGCGATTACCAGACCATTTATGCGCGTGAGGAAGGAGCGGTGGCGGCTCCCACTGCTGGCCTGCATTTTACCCCGGAATTATTTGCCAGCCTCGACAAGATGGGGGTGGAACGCCATTTTGTCACCCTGCATGTCGGAGCAGGCACTTTTTTGCCGGTCAAGGCAGATGATACCGACCAGCATCACATGCATTCTGAATCGGGCTTTGTATCTTCCAGCACGGCATCCGCTATAAATGCAGCGCGGTTGCGCGGTGCGCGCATTGTGGCGATTGGCACCACATCATTGCGCCTGCTGGAAAGTGCGGCAGACGAGAATGGAATTCTTGAAGAATGGTCGGGCGCGACTGATATTTTCATTACACCCGGCTATCGTTTCAGGGTGGTGGATATGTTGATGACCAATTTCCATTTGCCGCGCTCGACGCTGTTCATGCTGGTGAGCGCCTTTTGCGGGCTGGATACCATGCAGGCGGCCTATGCACATGCGATTTCGGCAGGCTATCGCTTTTACTCTTATGGTGACGCCAGCCTTCTTTTCAGGCAGATGAGATGAACACAAAATTTTCCTTTCGCCTGATTGCCACTGATGGCGCAGCGCGGCGCGGTGAAGTGACCATGCCGCGCGGTACAGTGCGCACGCCTGCCTTCATGCCGGTGGGAACGGGGGGCACGGTCAAGGCGCTTTATATGGATCAGGTGCGCAATGCCGGGGCTGATATTATCCTTGGCAATACCTATCACCTGATGTTGCGCCCGGGTGCAGAGCGGGTGGCCCGCCTTGGCGGACTGCATGAACTGGCGCGCTGGCCCTGGCCGATCCTGACCGATTCTGGCGGCTTTCAGGTCATGTCGCTGTCCAAGCTGCGCAAACTGAATGAGAATGGCGTTACTTTCCGCTCGCATATTGATGGCGCGGCCTATGAAATGACGCCGGAGCGCTCGATCGAGATCCAGGGGTTGCTGGATTCCGATATTCAGATGCAACTGGATGAATGTACGGCGCTGCCTGCAAAATATTCTGAAATCGAGCGCGCTATGGAATTGTCGCTGCGCTGGGCGCTGCGTTGCAAGGCAGCCTTTGGCGATCAGCCGGGCAAGGCGATGTTTGGCATTGTTCAGGGCGGCGATGATGCGAAATTGCGGGTGCGCTCGGCGCAGGCGCTGAAGGAGATGGACCTGAAAGGCTATGCCATTGGCGGGCTGGCTGTGGGCGAGCCGCAGGCAATGATGCTGGAAATGCTGGAGGTGACCTGTCCTGAATTGCCGGTTGAAAAACCGCGCTACCTGATGGGGGTTGGCACGCCAGACGACATATTGAAATCGGTGGCGCGTGGCGTTGACATGTTTGATTGCGTGATGCCGACACGTGCAGGACGCCATGGCCTTGCCTATACGCGGCGCGGCAAGGTGAATTTGCGCAATGCCCGCCATGCCGAAGATCACCGCCCGCTGGATGAAGAAAGCGATTGCCCGGCAGCACGCGATTATTCCAGAGCCTATCTGCATCATCTGGTGCGCTCGCAAGAGGCGCTGGGCGCCATGCTGCTAAGCTGGAACAATGTGGCCTATTATCAGCATTTGATGCAGGATATTCGCGATTCTATCGAGGCTGGCCAGTTTAACGAACGTGCTGCTTTAATCTCGGAAGGCTGGGCACAGGGTGATATTTTGCCATTATAACTGGTTGTGCGGCAATACCATTATAACGGCCCATCATATAAACAGCGGACTGGACAGGCTATGAAGACATTTTTCGTGCAGATCAAATGCGACCTGGGCAAGGCCTATGAGGTTGCCAGCGAACTTGCCAATGCTGAAATTGCTTCGGAAATTTATTCGACAGCCGGACAATATGACCTGCTGGCCAAGTTTTATGTCGATGATGATGAAGATATTGGCCATTTCGTCAATCAGCGGGTGCAGATCATTCCCGGCATCAAGGATACGTTCACAACCGTGACGTTTCGCGCTTTTTAGAACCAAGGCCCATTAATTTGGTGAATGAATTTTTGCTGTTACAGACTTTCGTTTTCGTTTAAGAACAGGAAAACGAAAATGGGAGCGAAAATTCATGCAAGATCTTTACCTGCCGTCACGCCATCGTGACATTCTGCAACTGGCAAAGGATCAGGGCAGGGTTCTGGTCGATGATCTTGCGGCGCATTTCAAGGTCACGCCACAGACAATTCGCAAAGATCTCAATGATCTGTGCGAGCGGCGACTGCTTACCCGCATCCATGGCGGGGCGGTGCTTCCTTCCGGTATCGGAAATATGGAATATGAGGCGCGCCGAAAAATTGCGGCTGATGAAAAGGACGCCATCGGCAAGGCTGCCGCCGCACTCATTCCCGACAATGCCTCTTTGTTTATCAATATCGGCACCACGACCGAGGCTGTCAGCAAGGCGCTTCTTGATCATTCCGGATTGATGATCATCACCAATAATATCAATGTTGCCAACAGGATGCGGGTTTACCCTGCCATGGAAGTGGTGATTGCAGGCGGTGTGGTGCGTGGCTCTGATGGCGGTGTTGTGGGCGAAGCGGCTGTTGATTTCATCCGCCAGTTCAAAGTTGACTATGCGGTGATCGGGGCCTCGGCCATCGACCATGATGGCGCGCTTCTGGATTTCGATTTTCGCGAAGTGAAGGTGGCGCAGGCCATCATTGCCAATGCCCGCCATGTCATTCTTGTTTCAGATAGCACCAAGTTTGAGCGCACGGCCCCGGTGCGCATCGGACATTTGTCACAGGTCAACAGCTTTATTACCGATCGTTGCGCTATTGAGCGGGTTCGCCAGATTTGCAGCGAAAATGATGTCAGGTTGATCGAAGCTTTCCGGCCCGATGGCTAAGGTTCAAAATATTTCGTTTGACATTCGTATAAGGTTCACAATAATTCTCTTAGCGGTTCTGGCGCGCATGAATTGCGTGTCAAAAAATCCGTGGGAGGAAACAGGTGGACAAAACCCCGATCCATGACGTTTTTGTCATTGGTGGCGGCATCAATGGCTGCGGCATCGCCCGTGATGCGGTGGGGCGTGGCTATTCTGTTTTCCTGGCTGAAATGGATGATCTGGCCAGCGGCACGTCCTCCGGCTCCACCAAGCTGATCCATGGTGGTTTGCGCTATCTGGAATATTATGAATTCCGGCTGGTGCGCGAGGCGCTGACGGAACGTGAGGTTCTGTGGCGCAATGCGCCGCACATCATCTGGCCGTTGCGCTTTATTTTGCCTTACAGCAAGGGCTTGCGGCCTGCCTGGATGCTGCGGCTTGGTCTTTTCCTGTATGACCATATTGGCGGCCGCAAGCTGCTGCCGCCAACGCGCACACTTGATATGCGCACCGATGTGGCTGGAAAACCGCTCAAGCCGGGTTTTGTCAAGGCTTTTGAATATTCGGATGGCTGGGTCAATGATGCGCGTCTTGTTGTGCTCAATGCGCGTGATGCTGCTGACCGGGGGGCGCAAATTCGCACCCGTACCAAGGTGGAAGGGGCTGATTATGAGGATGGGGCGTGGACCGTCCGGCTGCACGATCTGATCGATGGGGTGCGCTATGCGGTACGGGCGCGGCTGATCGTCAATGCGGCGGGACCATGGGTTGACCATGTGTTGTCGCAGGTTTTGAAGCATCCTGATGTTCACAATGTGCGGCTGGTGCAGGGCAGCCATATTGTCGTGCGCAAAAAATTTGATGATCCACGCGCCTATTTTTTTCAAAATGCCGATGGCCGTCTCGTCTTTGCCATTCCTTATGAGGAAGAATTTACTCTGATTGGCACAACCGATCAGGACTATGTGGGGGACCCGCATAAGGTGAAAATCACCGAGGCAGAGATCGATTATCTGTGTGCTGCGGCCAGCGAGTATTTTTCGGAAGCCGTCAGGCGCGCCGATATTGTCTGGTCCTACTCTGCGGTTCGCCCGCTTTATGATGACGGGGCTTCCAAAGCACAGGAGGCGACACGCGACTATGTGTTGCGCGTGGAGCCAAGTGCCGGGCCGGGCGCCGAGCCGGGTGGGGGCGCCGGCTCGGGCCCGGTGATCGATGTTTTTGGCGGCAAGATCACCACCTATCGCCGGTTGGCGGAGGCCATGCTCGACAAGATTGGCCAATATCTGGGGCCAAAAGGCGCAAAATGGACGGCCAGTGCGCCGCTGCCGGGCGGTGATTTTGCCGCCACCGGCTATGAGGCCGAGGTTGAAAAGCTCAAAAGCACCTATCCCTTTCTGGACATTGCCCATGCGCGGCGTCTGGTGCGGCTTTACGGTACGCGCGCACACGCCGTGTTGCCGGGGTCCGCGCAGTCGATGGCGGATCTCGGACGCCATTTTGGTTCTGATCTTTATGAGGCGGAAGTGCGCTATCTGATTGAAAATGAATGGGCAATGACGGCTGAAGATGTGTTGTGGCGCAGGACCAAGCGTGGTCTGTGGTTGACAGAAGTGGAAGCGGCTGGGCTGAATGAATTCATGATGGGCCTTGGGTGCCGGTCTGTTGGAGCGGCAGGGTCAGGGAGAGAGGCCAATGCTTGAATTGCGCAATGTTTCCAGAATTGTCGGTCGTGAGACCCATATTGCCGATGTTTCGCTTGAGCTTGCCCATGGCTCGCTCAATGTGCTGCTGGGGCCGACATTGTCGGGAAAAACCAGCCTGATGCGGCTGATGGCGGGACTGGATGCGCCAAGTTCCGGCTCGATCTGGTTTGACGGCCAGGATGTGACCGGTGTTCCTGTCCAGAAGCGCAATGTCGCCATGGTCTATCAGCAGTTCATCAATTATCCGGCGATGACGGTTTATGAAAATATCGCTTCACCGCTGCGGGTGAGCGGTGCGGACAAGGCAACCATCGACCGTGAGGTGCGCCGGGCTGCCGATCTGCTCAAGCTCACCCCTTATCTTGAGCGCACGCCGCTCAATCTGTCGGGTGGCCAGCAGCAGCGCACCGCCCTTGCCCGCGCCATTGTCAAAAATGCCAGCCTTGTGCTGCTTGATGAGCCGTTGGCCAATCTGGACTACAAGCTGCGCGAAGAGTTGCGCCAGGAATTGCCGCGTATCTTTGCTGAATCAGGAACCATCTTTGTTTATGCGACCACCGAGCCGCATGAGGCGCTGCTTCTGGGCGGCAATACGGCCACCCTTTCGCAAGGGCAGGTCACGCAATTTGGGCCAACCGTTGAGGTGTTTCGCAAGCCGGTTGATCTTTTGACGGCAAAAACCTTTGCCGATCCGCCCCTTAACACCATTGAACTGGTCAAGAAGGGCAGCCATTTCCTGCTTGATGGCGGGATTCAACTGCCGGTTCCCGAAACGGCTGCTGCAATAGCAGACGGCAATTACACGATCGGGTTTCAGCCACATCACCTGACGCTGGAGCAGACCAGTGCTGCCTCGGTGCCGGTGCGCGCCAAGGTCACCGCCATTGAAATCACCGGATCGGAGAGCTTTGTGCATCTGGATTTTGCTGATACGCGCTGGATCATGCTGGCTCATGGCATCCATCGTTTTGAGCTGGATGAAGAGATTGGCGTTTTTATAGATCCGCGCCATATCATGGTGTTTGACTTGACCGGGCGCTCGGTCGTCACTTTGCCTCAGGCGGCATAGGAGTGCGATATGGCCCGTATTGATCTTGAACATATCCGCCACTCTTACTTGCCACAGGCAGTCAAGGAAGAAGATTTTGCGCTGCGCGAAGTGCATCATGTTTTTCAGGACGGCAGCGCCTATGCCTTGCTGGGGCCTTCCGGCTGCGGCAAGACCACATTGCTCAATATTATTTCAGGCTTGCTCACACCCTCACACGGCAGACTGTTGTTTGACGGCAAGGATGTCACCGGCCTGTCGACGCAAGAGCGCAACATTGCACAGGTGTTCCAGTTTCCAGTCGTTTACGACACCATGACCGTTTACGACAATCTGGCCTTTCCGCTGCGCAATCGCGGTGTTGCAGAGGCCGATGTCGATCGCAAGGTGCGCGAAACGCTTGACATGATTGATCTGGCTGACTGGTCAAAGCGCAAGGCGCGCGGGCTGACGGCCGACCAGAAGCAGAAAATCTCGCTGGGGCGCGGTCTGGTGCGCGCCGATGTCAATGCGATTTTATTTGATGAGCCGCTGACCGTCATTGATCCGCATATGAAATGGGTGCTGCGCTCGCAGCTCAAGCAGCTTCACCGGCGGTATGGGCACACCATGGTTTATGTCACCCATGACCAGACCGAAGCGCTGACCTTCGCCGATCAGGTCGTGGTCATGTATGATGGCCAGATCGTGCAGATCGGCACACCGGCTGAATTGTTTGAAGAGCCGCGCCACAGTTTTGTCGGCTATTTCATCGGCTCGCCGGGCATGAATTTTCTGCCCGTCGAGATTGAAGGGCGCATGGCGCATCTGGGAACACAGCAGATCAAATTGCCCGGCGCACCAGCCCTGCAGGGCGGCAAGGCAGAACTTGGCATCCGTCCCGAATATGTAAAACTTGGCCGTGAAGGCCTGCCGGTTTCCGTCACGCGCATTGATGATGTGGGCCGCCACAAAGTGCTGCATGCCAGGCTGGAAGGTCATGCGATTGCGGCCATCCTTGGCGAGGATGCCTCGGTTCCGGCCGAGCCGCATATAAGCTTTGAGCCTTCCGCCATCAACATCTATGCCGATTCATGGCGGGTGGAGATGGAAGGCCAGGCGGCGGCGCAAAGCGGGAAGGGGGGCTGACATGGACAAGACCTGGAACAACAAGGCATGGTTTCTTGTGTTGCCGGTGCTGGTTCTGGTGGCGTTTTCAGCCGTCATTCCGTTGATGACCGTAGTAAATTATTCGGTTCAGGACACTTTTGGCAATAATCAGTTTTTCTGGGCGGGAACCGAATGGTTTGAAGAAATGCTGCGCTCCAGCCGCTTCTGGGAAGCGATGGGCCGCAATCTCGTCTTTTCCTTCATCATTTTGGCTATTGAAGTGCCACTCGGTATTTTCATCGCGCTTAACATGCCACGTAAAGGCTGGGGCGTTCCGGTCTGTCTGGTTTTGATGGCGCTGCCGCTGCTCATTCCGTGGAATGTGGTGGGCACCATCTGGCAAGTGTTTGGCCGCACCGATATTGGCCTGCTTGGCTATACGCTCAACGCCATCGGCATTGACTATAATTATGTGCGCGATCCGTTCGATGCCTGGATGACGGTCATCATCATGGATGTCTGGCACTGGACAAGCCTTGTCGTCTTGCTGTGCTATGCGGGGCTGGCCTCTATTCCCGATGCCTTTTATCAGGCGGCAAAGATTGATGGCGCTTCACGCTGGTCGGTGTTTCGTTACATTCAACTGCCCAAGATGCAGCGTGTGCTTTTGATTGCGGTTCTGCTGCGCTTCATGGATTCCTTCATGATCTATACCGAGCCTTTCGTCGTGACCGGCGGTGGCCCCGGCAATTCCACGACCTTCCTGTCGATTGATCTGGTCAAAATGGCGCTTGGTCAGTTCGATCTGGGACCGGCGGCAGCCATGTCGCTGATCTATTTTCTTATCATCTTGTTGTTGTCCTGGGTGTTTTACACCGTCATGGTCAACCATGACGCGGAGCGTTGATATGGTGGGCGTCAACCAAAATACCGAACGAACCGCATCGTCCAGAGTGGCGGGGGCGGCTCAATCAAGCCTGTCGCAGGAAGCCATTGGCCGGTTGATGAAGCGTCGGGGTGAGGAATCGAAATGGTGGTGGATCATCCCCACGCTTTATATCGTGTTCCTGATGCTGCCGATCTACTGGCTCATCAATATGAGTTTTAAAACCAATACGGAGATCATCTCGTCGCTGACGCTTTATCCGCATGAGCCGACGCTGCGCAATTACCGTATCATTTTTACCGATTCCGCATGGTATTCGGGCTATATCAACTCCATCATCTATGTCGTTTTGAACATGGTGATTTCGGTGGCTGTGGCGCTGCCTGCCGCCTATGCCTTCTCACGTTATCGCTTCCTTGGCGACAAGCATCTGTTCTTCTGGCTGCTTACCAACCGTATGGCCCCGCCAGCAGTGTTTGCACTGCCGTTTTTCCAGCTTTATTCGGCCTTCGGCCTGATCGACACCCATATTGCCGTGGCGCTGGCGCATTGCCTGTTCAACGTGCCGCTGGCTGTGTGGATTTTGGAAGGGTTCATGTCGGGTGTGCCCAAGGAAATCGACGAGACGGCCTATATTGACGGCTATTCCTTCCCGCGTTTCTTCATCAAGATTTTCATGCCGCTGATTGCATCGGGCATTGGGGTCGCCTGTTTCTTCTGCTTCATGTTTTCCTGGGTGGAACTGCTGATTGCCCGTACGCTGACCACAACGGACGCCAAGCCGATTGCGGCAACCATGACCCGCACCGTCTCGTCGGCGGGCATGGATTGGGGTCTGCTTGCGGCTGCCGGTGTGCTGACGCTGATCCCGGGGGCGCTCGTCATCTGGTTTGTGCGCAATTACATCGCCAAGGGCTTTGCCCTGGGGAGGGTCTGATCATGAGTTTTGACCTGTCATGGATGGCATGGACCTGGCCGACGGCCAGCTTCTTTCTGGTGATTGCCCTTTTGCTGATTGGCATGAGCGTGTGGGAATATGTTTCGCCCGGAGGCAATCCACGTGTGGGCCTGTTGCATTTCGAGACGACGCGCGGCGACCGTCTCTTCATATCGCTGCTTGGCAGCGCATTCATCCATCTCGCATGGCTGGGGCTTGTTGGCTTTAGCCTGTGGTGGGCTCTCGCTTTATCCGTAGTCTATGCCATTCTGGTATTTCGCTACGTGTAGAGGGAGGACGGTGGCGAAAATCCCCCGCAGGAAGCGGGAGCAAGCGCCGGGTTGAGGAATTGACTTTAAACAGTGGAGGAAACTCATGCGACGGCAATTTTTAACATCGACGACAGCGCT
Source organism: Aquamicrobium segne (assembly GCF_042656785.1). NCBI lineage: Bacteria > Pseudomonadati > Pseudomonadota > Alphaproteobacteria > Hyphomicrobiales > Phyllobacteriaceae > Aquamicrobium > Aquamicrobium segne. The sequence continues at coordinate 23,608 of NZ_JBHSLL010000015.1, read as the reverse complement.
CGTCCTTCTGCTGGGTGCAAGCAGCGCCTATGCAGGAATGGATGAGGCAAAGGCATTTCTGGACAAGGAAATCGGCGATCTGTCGGTGCTTGACCGCGCTGGCCAGGAAGCTGAAATGCAATGGTTCATTGATGCCGCCCAGCCTTTTGCAGGCATGGAGATTAAGGTGGTTTCGGAAGCGATGACCACGCACTCCTATGAATCTGAGGTTCTGGCCCCGGCATTTGAGGCCATTACCGGCATCAAGGTCACGCATGACATCATTCAGGAAGGTGATGTTGTCGAAAAAATCCAGACCCAGATGCAGACCGGCCAGAACCTTTATGATGGCTGGGTCAATGACTCTGACCTGATCGGCACCCACTGGCGCTATGATCAGGTGCGCAACCTGACCGACTTCATGGCCAATGAAGGCAAGGATGTGACCAACCCGAACCTCGACCTTGAGGACTTTATCGGGATTTCCTTCACCACAGCACCGGACAAGAAGCTTTATCAGCTTCCCGACCAGCAATTCGCCAATGTTTACTGGTTCCGGTATGACTGGTTCAACGACGAGAAAAACAAGGCCGATTTCAAGGAAAAATACGGCTATGATCTGGGCGTTCCGGTCAACTGGTCGGCCTATGAAGACATTGCCGAATTCTTCACCGGCCGTGAAATCGACGGCCAGAAGGTCTATGGCCATATGGACTACGGTAAGAAGGACCCGTCACTTGGCTGGCGGTTTACCGATGCCTGGCTGTCGATGGCCGGTAATGGCGACAAGGGGCTTCCCAACGGTCTGCCGGTTGACGAATGGGGCATCAAGGTTGACGAAAACAGCCGTCCTGTCGGCTCTTGCGTCGCCCGTGGTGGTGACACCAATGGCCCTGCCGCCGTTTACTCGATCGAAAAATACCTTGACTGGCTGAAGAACTATGCTCCGCCTGCCGCACAGGGCATGACCTTCTCCGAATCCGGCCCGGTTCCGGGGCAGGGTGAGGTTGCGCAGCAGATCTTCATGTATACCGGCTTTACCGCCGATCTGGTCAAGGAAGGTCTGCCGGTCGTCAATGAAGACGGCACACCAAAATGGCGTTTTGCACCCTCACCGCATGGTGTCTACTGGAAAGAGGGCATGAAGCTCGGCTATCAGGACGTCGGCTCGTGGACGCTGATGAAGTCGACGCCTGAAGACCGCGCCAAGGCCGCCTGGCTTTATGCGCAGTTCGTCACCTCCAAGACCGTGGATGTGAAGAAGGCGCATGTTGGCCTGACCTTCATTCGTGAAAGCACCATTCGCCATGACAGCTTCACCGAACGCGCGCCCAAGCTTGGTGGTCTGATCGAGTTCTATCGCTCGCCAGCCCGTGTGCAGTGGTCGCCAACCGGCACCAATGTTCCAGACTATCCAAAGCTGGCACAGCTCTGGTGGCAGGCAATTGGTGATGCTTCATCGGGAGCCAAGACGGCTCAGGAAGCCATGGACTCACTGTGCGCCGAGCAGGAAAAGGTCATGGAGCGGATTGAGCGTTCCGGTGTGCAGGGCGATATCGGCCCGAAAATGGCTGAAGAGCACGATCTTGAATATTGGCACAATGATGCCGTGGCAAAGGGCAATCTTGCGCCACAGTTGAAGATCGAGAATGAAAAGGAACAGCCGTTGACCGTTGGTTATGACGAACTGGTCAAGAGCTGGCAGGAGTAATTTTTGCTCTATTGGCGGGGGCGGCATTTGCTGTCCCCGTTTTTTCTTTTTTCTTTTCTTTAATCATGAGAAATCACAGTGGATGGATTCATTCTCGCCATCGATCAGGGCACCACATCAAGCCGCGCGATCCTGTTTGATAAAAACAGAAAAGTCGCGGGCCTTGGCCAGAAGGAATTTACCCAGCATTACCCTGCTTCCGGCTGGGTTGAGCATGACCCGGAAGAAATCTGGGAAACGGTGGTTGCAACCGTCAAACAGGCGCTGGAAAATGCTGGCTGTGCAGCCAAAAATGTGGCGGCCATCGGCATTACCAATCAGCGTGAAACTATCGTCATCTGGGACAAGGCAACCGGCAAGCCGATCCACAACGCCATTGTCTGGCAGGACCGCCGCTCTGCCGCCCTTTGCGCCAAGCTGAAGAAGCAGGGGCTGGAGCCGAAATTTACCCGCAAGACCGGCCTGCTGCTTGATCCTTATTTTTCCGGCACCAAAATTTCATGGATGCTGGACAAGGTGAAGGGCGCAAGAAAGCGGGCTGAAAAGGGCGAGTTGCTGGCAGGCACTATTGACAGTTTTCTGATCTGGCGGCTGACTGGCGGCAAGGTTCACGCTACTGACGCCACCAATGCTTCACGCACGCTGGTTTATAATATCAAGAAGAATGAGTGGGATGCCGAGCTTTTGCGCATCCTCGATATACCCTCAGTGCTGCTGCCGCAGGTCAAGGATTGCGCCGATGATTATGGCGTGACCGATAAAAACCTGTTTGGCGCAGCCATTCCCATTCTGGGGGTTGCCGGTGACCAGCAGGCTGCCACGATCGGGCAGGCCTGTTTTGAACCCGGCATGATGAAATCCACCTATGGCACCGGCTGTTTTGCGTTGCTCAATACGGGCGATGATCTTGTGCGTTCCAAAAACCGGCTGCTGAGCACCATTGCCTATCGCCTCGATGGCCGCACCACCTATGCGCTGGAAGGCTCGATCTTTATTGCAGGGGCCGCCGTGCAATGGCTGCGCGATGGCTTGAAAACTGTCAGCCGCGCCGATGAAACCGGCCCGCTGGCGCGGCAGGCTGATCCGGAACAATCGGTTTATCTGGTGCCGGCTTTTGTCGGGCTTGGTGCGCCACATTGGGATGCGGAAGCGCGCGGCGCCATTTATGGTCTGACCCGCAATACCGGGCCTGCCGAGTTTGCACATGCGGCGCTGGAATCGGTTGCCTACCAGACCCGCGATCTGCTGGATGCCATGCACAAGGACTGGAAGTCGGGCCATGCAGATACCGTATTGCGGGTGGATGGCGGCATGGTTGCGTCTGACTGGACCATGCAGCGGCTGGCGGATCTTTTGGATGCACCGGTTGACCGGCCGACAATTCTGGAAACCACGGCATTGGGGGCGGCATGGCTGGCCGGTTCCAAAGCCGGTGTGTGGCCGGGCATGGTGGAGTTTTCACAAAGCTGGGCGCTGGACCGGCGCTTTGAGCCTGAAATGGATGCCGCAAGACGCCGGACAAAACTTAAAGGATGGCGTGATGCGGTACGCCGGACCTTGACGGGAGAGCAGGACAGCGTAAAGCGCGATCATTGATTTGTGATGATCATGAAAAAAGACCCGCAAAATTGCGGGTCTTTTTTTGGCGTTGCCTCTTTTAATAATAGGGTGAGATGCACTGTTTGCGCGGCCCATTATAAGGCTGGAACGTGTTGTCGGAGGCTCTGTAGCTGCGATAGCGGCCATAGCACCATTCCACATGCGCATTTCCACCCCGATAGGCAGGTGGCGGAGCGCTGTTGGAAAGTGCGCCACCGATGATGGCGCCCGTGGCAAAGGCGGCAAGCGGGAACCAGAAATCTCCGTGGCGGCGATAGCCGGGCCGGTGATGGCGATAACCGCGATGCCCGCGCCAATACACATTTCCATTGGAATGCCGGCGAAATTCATTGCGGTTAACATGGCGACGGTGCTGCCGCTTATATCTTGGGCGTAGGCGACGCTCTGATCTGCTTTGCACCAGTTGCACATCGTCCAGAGAGGTTTGTACCTGCTGAACAGGGGCGATATTGATTGGCGCTGCACTGACTAAAGCCACATCGGCCACGACAAAAGACAGCGACACAACTGATGCCAAAAGGCTGGTGACGATACGTTTCATCATGTTTTCCTGTGCTTGTGATTCCCTTCATTTTCGATATTACAACAATTTTGAGGCGAAATTGTTCCCAAAAATCCCAAATAGAGCGGGCCGGTTTTATGCGGGTTTGTGTTGCAGGCGCGACAAATAAGGAAAGTGTTGAGAATAAGCCCTTTTCTCGGTTGACCAGCACGGTGCTCCTCCTTATGTTCCGGCGGATTCTACGGAGCGATTTTACGAAATCACAGGTAAGGAAGCGGCCATGCTGATCCGTTTCAGATAAGTGGTTCCTTAATCAGGTAAAATTTGCCTTGTGGTCATGATGGGCCGGTAGCTCAGCGGTAGAGCACGTGACTTTTAATCATGTGGTCGAGGGTTCGATCCCCTCCCGGCTCACCATCATCAAAAGATTGAAATCATTATATAAAAATGTGTTTTGCGCAAAAGAACGCAACGTGAACCTGTGCGACAAAAATAACCGTGCGAGAAATGGTTTCTCGCACGGTTGTTCTCTGCCTGTTCCAAGCTATCATTCAAGGCTGCTTCGACAGAGGTTTTTAAGCGCCATGCGCAGCTTGTCGATCATGGCATTAAAGTGCGTATGCCCTTAGAATATTGAGGGTATAGTGGATTGGCTTAAATATTAAAAATCTGATTTTTATCTATAAAATCAACTATTTGATTATCTTCTACTAAATCAGATTCAATGTTTTCAAGAGCAGTTCGTAATCGTTTTTCAAGTACTTCTTGCAGGCGTTTTTCGTCCATGCTGTGTGTTCCAGGAGAGACTGGTCCTTTTCGAATCTTTGCCTCAAACTCCTCAAGTGATTTTGTATAGTAATGATTAAGCTGCAGATTATCTGCTGAATAAAAGGCAGGGTTTATTCGTTCTTTCCGCGCGAAAACCTTACCTGCATCATTGCAGGTTTTGCTTCCATACTGTTGCGTTTCGAAGTGGTGAACACTAACCTCACTGACTGCACACGGATTGAAGATACATTTGAAATTAGTTATGTTCTTTTTTGTGCCAATTGGTTTGGCTGCCCTCATCGTATAGTTTCTAAGAACACCACCCTGCGGCCTTTTCGTGTGACCTCCTGTTCCAAACATATGCCAAGGCAGTGAGACGTTTGGAAAACCGTTTACTGGCTCTAGCGCTTCTTCAATGGTGTTGCCGTGCTTGGGTAGCAAAAATTCGTCGACATCAATAAACGCCATCCACCGGAAAGCTGATCCGAAATTGTGAATTGCATGTGCAACAGCAAGAACTTGACTGTTGAGTTGTGTTCCGGCAGCCAGGTCAACTAGGCGGCCAGCCCATGGCACAAGCGTTAACTCGTTTGGCGATAATCTGGCTTTGATGATATTTTCAGTTTGATCAGTTGAGCCATCATTATAAATGATAAAATGCTGGATTCCGGCAGCTTGATGAAAAATCAACCATTCATCAATATAGGTTTCTTCGTCTTTCAGCATGGTTACGACGGCAACCCCATGCCGGTTAGCTTGAGGTACCGGTGGAGTTATGCGGAGTTGCTTTGAAAATGGTGGTTTCTTTTTAAAAAACAGCATGCAAAGCACCCGATATGCAGACGATCATGGATTTCTATGAGGTAGGCCCTGCCAATGCAAGCTGGAATGATGGTGTGTGCCATGCCGAAAGAAACCTGACTTTTAATCATGTGGTTGAGGGCTTGGTCCTCTCCTGGCTCACCATCATCAAGCGGTTTCCTACTCAAAATCCAGCAGAGAAACATGCCCGCCAGCATGGCGTTCCAGCTTTCCGGCAAGGTCCAGTTCAAGCAGCACCATTTGTATCTGTGCAGGCTCAAGCCCGGTGTGGCGGATGAGGGCGTCAATCTCTACAGGGGTTGGTCCAAGCGCGCTGATGACCCGTTGACGATCATTTTCCTGAGGCTCAGGCACAAGCGAAAGATCAGGCGGCTCTTCCAGTGGCAATTGCAACGAGTGGCTGCCCTTGCCGTAAAGTGGTCGGATGGTGTCAAGCACATCACTGGCTTCAGTCGTTAAAATTGCCCCGTCCTTGAGCAGACTGTTGGTTCCGCTGGCGCGTGGATCGAGTGGAGAGCCGGGCACGGCAAATACCAGCCTGCCCATTTCCGCGGCCAGTCTGGCGCTGATCAGCGAGCCGGAACGCTTTGCCGCCTCAACCACAAGAAGCCCATGCGCCATTCCGGCCACAAGCCGGTTGCGGCGTGGAAAATCCTGTGCGCGTGGCTGCCAGCCGAACGGCATTTCTGAAATGATGGCGCCACCCTTGTCCACAATCTCACGATATAGATCGGTATTTTCCGGCGGGTAGGGGCGATCCAGCCCGCCTGCCAGAACACCGATGGTTCCCGTATCGAGACCGCCACGATGGGCGGCGGTGTCAATGCCGCGTGCAAGGCCCGAAACGATGGCATAACCTGCCTGTCCCATTCCCGCTGACAGGGAGGCAGCCAGTTTTGCACCTGTTGCGGAAGCGTTGCGCGCCCCAACCACCGAAATGGCCGGGCGCTGCAAAACATCGCCTGCACCGATCACTGCAAGAATGGGTGGAGGATGGTCGATTCGTTTCAGCAAAGGTGGATAGTCGGGATCGCTGATATAGACAAAACGGGCGCCAAATTCTGTCACATGGTCCATTTCGCGCAAAATTTCGGCTTCATCGGGGATGCGCATGGTCCGGCGCGAGCCGCTGGAGCGGACAAGCTCGGGCAGCCTGTCCAGGGCGTTCTGGGCAGAGCCGAAGCGGTTGATCAGATCGCGAAAGGAAGCCGGTCCGACATTGGAGGTCCTGATCAGCCGCAGCCAGGCAAGGCGTTGTGTCTCGCTTAGACCGGACGTGGCAGAACTCATCCCTTGGCTCCGATCCTGCCTTCGGTTCCTGCCGCCAGCCGCTTGATATTGGCATGATGCTTGAGGAATAAGATGAGGCTCATCAGCACAAACAGGCCAGCCAGTTGGGGCAGATCAAGCAGCCACAAGGCCAGGGGTGTTGCACTGGCTGCACACAGTGCGGCCAGTGAAGAATAGCGAAACAGAATGGCAAACAGCAGCCACACCGCCGCAAAAATCAGCGCTACCTGCCAGGAAAGCCCAGTCAGCACACCCAGATAGGTGGCCACGCCCTTGCCGCCCTTGAAGCCAAGCCAGAGCGGAAACAAATGCCCGATAAAGGCTGCAAAACCAGCCCACAGTGCAAGGTCGGGTGCGTAAGACCGGGCAATCAGAACGGCTGCCGTACCTTTAAGCGCATCCAGCAGCAAGGTTGCTGCGGCAAGTTTTTTATTGCCGGTGCGCAGCACATTGGTTGCACCGATATTGCCGGAGCCGATGGAGCGCACATCGCCCAGTCCGGCGGCGCGCGTCAAAAGCAGGCCAAAGGGAACAGAGCCCAGCAGATAGCCAAAAATCAGCGCTGCAATGATGGTGATGATCATGCCTGGCCCCCGCTGGCCGGATATTTGTTGGCCGGATTTCTATGTCCGGTCTGTTGGTCTGGAGCGTTTCTTGTTTTCACGAAATGCTTCAAACTCTGTCATGGTCGCATTCTGGCAATGTCAGATGATTCCATCTGTACTCACAAAATGCTCTATGTGTGAAACACTGTGTGGCCAGCGACCATGGTTTGCAAGACCCGACCTTGCAAGCGCGCATTTTCAAAACAGGTGTTTTTGGAACGCGAGCGGATGCCTGCCTCATTGACCACCCAGGGTTCATCAAGGTCGACAAGGGCCAGATCAGCGGCCGCGCCGGGCTTGAGCGTACCGCCGGGCAGGCCAAACAGGCGCGCCGGTGCGGTAGACAATGTTTCCACAAGCCGGATCAGCGGCACCTCGTCATTGTGATACAGGCGCAAGGCAACCGCCAGCAGCGTTTCCAGACCGATGGCGCCGGCTGCCGCATCGGAAAAAGGCAGGCGCTTGGTATCGACATCTTGCGGATCATGCGAGGACACAATGATGTCGAGCGTACCGTCTTTGAGCGCCTCGATCATGGCAAGCCGGTCTTCTTCAGCGCGAAGTGGAGGATTGAGCCGGAAAAAAGTGCGATATTCGCCAATATCATACTCGTTAAGGGCAAGATTGTAGATGGCGACGCCTGCACTGACATTGGCGCCATCAGCCTTGGCGCGACGCATTGCATTGGCTGCCATGCCGGTTGAAAGTTTTGCCGCATGATACTGGCCGCCGGTCAGGCGGGCGAGTGCCAGATCGCGCTCCAGCGGAATGGTTTCAGCTTCACGAGGAATGGCGGACAGGCCAAGCCAACTGGCAAACAGGCCTTCATTCATGACGCCCGTGCCGCCAAGGTCGGCGTCGAGCGTCTCATGCATGATGGTTGCGCCGAAATCGCGGGCATAGGTGAGCGCCCGGCGCATGATCAAAGAATTGGCAATGGTGTGGTGGCCATCGGTAAAGGCAACGGCGCCTGCCTGTTTGAGCAGGCCAAATTCGGTCATTTCCCGGCCTTGCAGGCCTTTGGAAATGGCGGCCGTAGGAAAGACATTGACGCAGGCCGTATCGCGGGCCGTGCGCAAGACAAATTCGACCAGCGCCACATCGTCAATGACCGGGTTGGTGTCGGGCATCATGATGATGGAGGTGATACCGCCAGCGGCGGCGGCCTGACTGGCGGAGGCAATGGTTTCCCGGTGCTCGCCACCCGGTTCGCCAATGAACACGCGGCTGTCAACCAGACCGGGAATGATGGTTTTTCCAGAGCAATCAATAATGGTTGCACCTTCGGGCGCACCCTGATTGAGGGCCTGGGGGCCAGCAGCGGAAATTTTGCCATTCTCAACAATGACGGCGCCAATTTCGTCCATCCCGCGGGAGGGGTCAACGATCCGGGCATGGGTAAAAAGGGTGGTGCTCATGCGCCCGATCTTTCTGGATTATGGCCTTCCGGGGTGCGGCGCGGATCAAGCAGCGCTTCCATCACCGCCATGCGCACGGCAACGCCCATTTCCACCTGTTCCTGAATGGCGCTCTGGGGGCCATCGGCAATTTCAGAGGCGATTTCCACGCCCCGGTTCATCGGGCCGGGATGCATGACAAGGGCATCTTCCCTTGCCGCTCTCAGCTTCTGCGCATCCAGACCGAAATAGCGGAAATATTCGCGGATGGAAGGCACAAAGCTGCCTTCCATCCGTTCACGTTGCAGGCGCAGCATCATCACGACATCGGCGTCTTTCAAGCCTTCTTCCATGTCGCGAAAAACATGGACGCTCATTTGTTCTATGCCGCAGGGCAACAGCGTGGAGGGGGCAACAACACGCACCTGTGCGCCCAGTGCATTGAGCAGTATGATATTGGAGCGGGCAACGCGGGAATGGAGAATGTCACCGCAGATAGCAACCGTCAGCCCGCTGATGCGGCCCTTGGCGCGGCGAATGGTCAGCGCATCGAGCAGGGCTTGTGTGGGGTGTTCATGGGTGCCGTCACCGGCATTGATCACCGCGCAGCCAACCTTTTGCGCCAGAAGGGCCGCAGCACCGGCAGATTGATGGCGGATGATGAGAATGTCGGGGTGCATGGCGTTCAGCGTCATGGCCGTGTCAATCAGGGTCTCCCCTTTCTTGACGGAAGAACTGGCCACCGACATGTTCATGACATCGGCGCCAAGACGCTTGCCTGCCAGTTCAAAAGACGATTGCGTGCGGGTGGAGGCTTCATAAAACAGGTTGATTTGTGTGCGTCCGCGCAGCGTTGAGGTTTTTTTCTCGGATTGGCGCGAAATGGAAACGGCACGGTCGGCCCAGTCCAGCAAAAGCTCTATATCGGGCGCTGAAAGGTCCTTGATGCCAAGCAGATGGCGCTGGGGAAAAAGCGGCAGGGGTGGCAGAGGGGGCATGTGTGTCTGGGTCATCTTAAAAGCCTGCTATAGGCCCAGCCGGGCAGACCCGCAAGCGTGCGCTTTGTATTGCATGGGCATCTTCCCCTATTTTCATCGTCGCCACTGCCGTCTTAAGGTATAAGGCAGTTTGGTGCGGATTCGACAAGTATCAGAACAGCTCCTGATCCCGGCGGCCGCCAACATACAGGGATATTGCGTGACAGACGACGTGACGAACCAGCCGCCACCGCTTACCGGCACCAATGCCTGGCGAGGCGACCCGCTGCTGATCCAGCTTGCCGAGCAGTTTTCCGATCCGGTGCGCAAGGATCTCGACGGGCTTGGTCGATTTGTGCTGACGCATGAAGCGCAAGACCTTGCCCGGCTTGCCAATACGGAAACTCCGCGCCTGCACACGCATGACCGCTATGGCAGACGCGCTGATCTGGTGGAATATCACCCGGCCTATCATGCCTTGATGCGCCGTTCGGTTGCGGGTGGGCTGCATTCGTCCATTTGGGAAAATGGCGAGGCCGAGATTGGCCGCCGTCACCAGATTCGCGCTGCCCGGTTTTATCTGAGCGCCCAACTGGAAAGCGGCCATTTATGTCCTGTCACCATGACCAGCGCATCACTGGCAGCATTGATGGCCAGTCCGAAGATATTTCGTGAGTGGGCGCCACGTGTGACTACCCGCAAATATGACCAGACCCAGAAATCGCCGGTGGAAAAAAGCGGCCTGACGCTGGGCATGGGCATGACAGAAAAACAGGGTGGCACGGATGTGAACGCCAACAGCACCCGGGCCGAGCGGGCCGGCTCAACCGGGTTTTTCCGGTTAAGTGGCCATAAATGGTTCATGTCGGCGCCCATGTCGGATGCTTTTCTGGTGCTGGGGCAGGCGACAGAAGGCCTGTCCTGTTTTCTCGTGCCGCGCATTTTGGGCGATGGCGAAAATAATGGCTTTCGTTTTCAGCGGCTTAAAGACAAGCTGGGCAATCGCTCCAATGCGACTGCCGAGGTGGAGTTTGAAAACGCCATTGGTGAGATGGTGGGCGAACCCGGTGCAGGCATGCGCACCATTATGGATATGATTACATTAACCCGGCTGGATTGCGCCATTTCCTCTTCTGCCCTGATGCGCGCCGGTCTGGCTGAAGCCGTGCATCATTGCCGCAATCGTCGGGTTGGCGGTAAAAATCTGACCGATCAGCCGCTGATGCAGCGTGTGCTGGCCGATATGGCGCTCGATGTTGCGGCAGCAACTGCCCTTTCCTTCCGACTGGCGCGTTCTTTTGATGAGGCCGCCAGCGACCGGGGGGAGGCCGCTTTTGCGCGCGCCATGACGCCGGTGGTGAAATATTGGGTGTGCAAGCTGGCGCCTGGCCTTCTTTATGAGGCGATGGAGTGTCTGGGCGGCAATGGCTATGTCGAGGATGCGCCACTTGCCCGCTATTATCGTGAGGTTCCGGTCAATGCGATCTGGGAAGGGTCGGGCAATGTGATGGCGCTGGATGTGCTGCGCGTGCTTGGCCGTGCACCTGGCCTGTTTGACGAGGTGCTGATCGGTATCGATCGTGATCTGGGCGCAAGCGGCCATGGCACGGTGGGGGTGTTGAAGGCAGCCATGCAGGTGGCGTCCAGCGATGAGGGGTCGGCGCGTATTTTGACCGAGCAACTGGCGCTTGCGGCTGCGGCGGCTGAATTGCGGCGGCTGGGGGCAGGCCGTATTGCCGACGCCTTTGTGGAAACGCGGCTGGCAGGCCAGTGGCGCACCACCTATGGGCTGCTGGACACGCGCCATGATGCAGCCTTGATCGTCGATACGCTTTATCCGCCGACAGGTTGAACAGCCTTTTGCCGGAGCATTTTTGCGATGCCAATATAAGCATCTGGTGTCACAAATATGTTTGTTAGTCAGAATTGCGCAAATGGTGCAGCCGGTCGAGAACGCCTTGCAGGATAAAGGATGCGGCTGCCGAATCGATCTTGCCTTCCCGCCTTGCGCGTGAAAAATCCATCTCGATCAGGGTGCGTTCGGCTGCCACCGTGGACAGGCGCTCGTCCCAGAACAAAAAGGGCAGGTTGGTCAAGGGCGCCATATTGCGCACAAAAGCGCGTGATTTTTGTGCGCGCGGCCCGTGCGACCCGTCCATATTGACCGGCAGGCCGATGACGATTGCTCCAGCTTTTTCCCCTTCCAGCAGGGACAGCAGGGTCTGGGCGTCCTGTGTGAATTTCTTGCGCATGATGACAGGGCGCGGATGGGCAAATGACAGGCGCGCATCTGAAACCGCAATGCCGATTGTCTTGTCGCCAAGATCAAGTCCGGCAAGGGTTTCGCCCGGTTGCAGGTGTGTTGCCAGTTCTTCCACGTCGATGATGTTCAAGGTCGTGCGCTTTCCTTTGACATGTGTGATGAGGCTTCTATCCTTGCCACCCATAATAATCGAGGACACAGATGATGAAACTGACCTGGTATGGCCATTCCACATTTTGCATCGAGACGGGCGATGCAAAAATCCTGATTGATCCTTATCTGGTAGGCAATCCGGTCTGGGATGGCGGTTGGGAAAAACCTGCCGAGGGGGTGACACATGTTTTGATCACCCACGGCCATGATGATCATATGAGCGGTGCGGCCGAGGTTTTAAACAAGACAGGAGCCATGCTGGTCGCCAATTTCGAGATCTGCATGTATCTGGTCGGGCAAGGTGTTGTGGCCCAAGACAAGATCAATCCCGGCAATATCGGCGGCACGGTCGATTGCGGTAATTTCACCACAACCTTTGTGCAGGCACTGCATTCCTCATCTGCCTCCGCGGAAGGGGGCGGCAATATCTATCTGGGCAATTCGGGCGGGCTGGTGCTGCATTTTTCGGATGCGCCAACAGTGTATCACATGGGGGATACCGATATTTTTTCCGATATGGCGCTGATCAACGAATTGCATGAGCCAAAAATCGGTATCGTGCCGATTGGCGACCGCTTTACCATGGGCGGTGCGGTGGCAGCCCTTGCATGTCGGCGGTTTTTCAAATTCGATACGGTTGTGCCCTGTCATTTCGGCACATTTCCGCTGCTTGATCCAACAGCCGACAAATTTGCGGAAGGGCTGGAAGGGTCTGGCATCAAGGTGGCCTTGCCGAAAATTGGCGAGACGATTGCACTCTGAGCCGCTCTTGCTGTTGCGCGCGCCTGTCTGCACGGCTATAGCGCAGACAGGTTCCAATCAGACTTTGAAGCAGGTTTTCACATGACGGTCGATCTGGATATGGTCAAGCGCGTTGCGCATCTGGCTCGTATTGCAATCAATGAGGCGGAGGCGTCCGCCATGGCGGACAAGATCAATTCCACGCTTGGTTTTGTCGAGCAACTGAATGAAATCGATGTGAGCGGTGTCGAGCCGATGACTTCGGTGCTTCCCATGACCATGAGAAAACGTGAAGATGTGGTCAGCGATGGCGACAAAATTGCCGATATTGTGGGCAATGCACCGGCAACGGAGGAAAATTTCTTTCTGGTGCCCAAAGTTGTTGAATAATCCTTCCCAAAGCGCCCAACTGCCTCTGCCCCTGTTTTTCCAGAAGAAGTTTTTTCGATGACTGATCTGACCAGATTGACGATTTCGCAGGCCCGCACCAAGCTGCGCGCCAAAGAGATTTCCGCAGTCGAACTGACGGATGCCTATCTTGACGCCATTGATGGCGCCAATGGTGCGCTCAACGCTTATGTGGCTGTCACCCACGACAAGGCGCGCGATATGGCAAAGGCGTCTGATGCCCGGCTGGCTTCCGGGCAGGGCGGGGCGCTGGAAGGCATTCCACTTGGCGTCAAGGATCTGTTTGCCACGCAAGGTGTGCACACACAGGCATGCAGCCATGTGCTGGATGGTTTCAAGCCGGCCTATGAATCAACGGTGACCGCCAATCTGTGGACCGATGGGGCCGTGATGCTGGGCAAGCTCAACATGGATGAGTTTGCCATGGGCTCTTCCAATGAGACCTCTTATTATGGTCCGGTGAAAAACCCGTGGCGGGCCAAGGGCTCACAGGCAGATTATGTTCCTGGCGGCTCGTCGGGTGGCTCGGCAGCGGCCGTTGCCGCCTTTTTATGCGCTGGTGCAACCGCCACCGATACGGGCGGTTCGATCCGCCAGCCAGCCGCCTTTACCGGAACGGTTGGCCTTAAGCCCACCTATGGCCGCTGCTCGCGCTGGGGTATTATTTCTTATGCCTCGTCGCTTGATCAGGCCGGTCCAATCGCGCGTGATGTTCGCGATGCCGCCATTTTGCTCAAATCCATGGCGTCTGTCGATGAGAAGGATACCACCTCGGTAGATCATCCGGTGCCCGATTATGAGGCTGCTCTTGGCCAGTCGCTGAAAGGTCTAAAAGTCGGTATTCCGCGCGAATACCGGGTTGAGGGCATGCCGCAGGAGGTTGAGAGCCTGTGGCAGCAGGGTATTGCCTGGTTAAAGGATGCGGGCGCGGAAATTATCGATGTTTCACTGCCGCATACCAAATATGCGCTGCCGACCTATTACATCATCTCACCGGCTGAAGCGTCTTCCAATCTCGCCCGTTATGATGGTGTGCGCTACGGTTTGCGCGTTCCGGGCAAGGATATTGCCGAAATGTATGAAAACACCCGCGCCGCCGGTTTTGGCGACGAGGTGAAGCGGCGTGTCCTGATGGGCACTTTTGTGCTCTCGGCCGGTTATTATGATGCCTATTATGTGCGCGCCCAGAAGGTGCGCACACTGATCAAGAAGGATTTTGACGAGGCTTTTGCCGCGGGTGTGGATGTGCTTTTGACACCTTCAACCCCCTCTGCCGCCTTTGGTCTTGGCGGCCATGATCAGGACGAAAACCCGATCAAAATGTATCTGAACGACATTTTTACCGTAACCGTCAACATGGCTGGCCTGCCCGGCATTTCGGTCCCGGCAGGACTGGATGCGAAAGGTCTACCGCTTGGTCTGCAATTGATTGGTCGGCCTTTCGAGGAAGAAACACTGTTGCGCACGGCTCATGTCGTTGAACAGGCAGCTGGTGGCTTCCAGCCTGAAAAATGGTGGTAGGCAAATAGATGGGGGGATGATGTGTTTTATTATCTCTCCAAACTGTTCTGGTTTGGCGCGCAGCCGATCAATCTGATTGGCCTGCTTTTGTGCGCCAGCATTGTTCTTGCGCTGTCTGGCAGGCGTCGTCTGGCGCTTTTGGGGTCTTGTCTGGGTTTTTTGATCCTTGCTGTCGGCGCATGGACCTCAACCGGTGCGCTTTTGCTGCATCCGCTGGAGGATCGGTTCCAGCGCCCTGATCCTGCACCATCCTCTATTGCCGGTATCATTGTGCTGGGCGGCGGCTTTGAAGGGGGCGTCAACCTTGTGCGCGGCGGGTATGAATTGAATTCAAGCGGTGACCGCTTTGTTGAGGCCGCCATTCTGGCGCGCCGTTATCTTGATGCATCTGTGGTGGTGACCGGAGGCTCCGGCAGCCTGATGCTGGAAGGCGAAGGTGACGGTGAGACAGCGCCGCGCCTGCTGACGGCGCTGGGGGTTGCGCCAGCGCGATTGATTCTGGAGACAAAATCGCGCAACACGCATGAAAATGCCCTCTTTACGCATGAAATGGTGAAGCCGGAGCCCGGTGAAATCTGGCTTCTGGTGACGTCTGCCTTTCACATGCCGCGTTCAATGGGCCTGTTTCAAAAGATCGGCTTTGATGTGGTGCCCTGGCCGGTGGATTATCGCACGGCCGGGAATGAGTATTTTGGTCTGGCGCAGGATAATGTGCAGGATTCGCTTCAAAACCTGACGCTGGCAATTCGCGAATGGATCGGGCTTTATGCTTACTGGCTGACGGGGCGGATTGGCTCGCCATTGCCGGGGCCGGAAGCTTAATGCTGGTTGCAACTCATGTCGTGCAAGGAGCAGGCAAGGTCGGCGCGGACAGCGCAGCCTGATTGAAAAGTGCGGAAAATCGTGACTGTATCCTATATGAGGAGCAGCGATCACTTGCGGGCTGATTTTTTGGAGTAAATATTCTTGTTTCTTTCGGTTTTCGACCTTTTCAAGATCGGCATTGGCCCGTCCAGTTCCCACACTATGGGACCGATGACAGCAGCAGCGCGCTTCCTGTCGGAAATCCTTGCCAGTGACTGGCCACGTCCGGCTGGCGCCAAGGTGGACCGGGTGGGGGCAAGCCTGCATGGGTCGCTGGCTTATACCGGCATCGGTCATGGCAGTGACCGCGCCGTGATCCTTGGCCTGACCGGGCTGGTTCCCGTTAAGGTCGATCCCGATCAGGCCGATGCGATCGTGGCTCGGGTCGAGGCTGAAAAGCGCGTTATGCCACCCGGCCATCCTGCCTATCGCTTTGATCCGGCCCGTGATCTGGTGCTGGATAAAAAGACGCCGCTGACCGGGCACGCCAATGGCATGGCGTTTTATGCCTATGACGCCAGTGACCGGCTTTTGCTGAAGCGCATCTATTATTCCATTGGCGGTGGATTTGTCGTCTCGGAAGAAGAGCTGCAATTGATGAAGCAGCGCGGTTCGGTGACGACCGAAGGCAAGAAAGTACCATATCCGTTTAAAAACGCTGCTGAAATGCTGGCTATGGCTGCCAAAAAGGGCGTGTCTATTGCCGAAATGAAACGCGTCAATGAAGAAACCCATATGTCGCGCGAAGAACTCAATGCCGGGTTGGATGATATCTGGGCGGCGATGCTGGCCTGTATCGAGCGGGGGCTGACACAGGATGGCATTATGCCGGGCGGCCTGAAGGTGCGCCGCCGTGCACGCCAGCTTCACGACAAGTTGCAGGAAGAATGGAGCCGCAATCGGCCCAATCCGGTGCTGGCCAATGACTGGCTCTCCATCTATGCCATGGCGGTGAATGAGGAAAATGCGGCGGGCGGACGGGTTGTGACTGCTCCGACCAATGGTGCAGCAGGAACGCTGCCTGCTGTATTGCGCTATTGGCTGCATTTTCACCCCGAGGCCGATCAGACTTCGATCCGCGATTTTCTGTTAACGGCGGCAGCCATTGGCGGCATCATCAAGACCAATGCGTCGATTTCCGGTGCGGAAGTGGGCTGTCAGGGTGAAGTCGGATCTGCCTCGGCCATGGCGGCGGCAGGGCTGTGCGCCGTGATGGGCGGCACACCGGAACAGGTGGAAAATGCGGCAGAAATTGCGCTGGAGCATCATCTGGGCATGACCTGTGATCCGGTGGCCGGGCTGGTTCAGGTGCCGTGCATTGAGCGCAACGCACTTGGCGCGGTTAAGGCGGTGACGGCAGCGTCGCTGGCGATCAAGGGGGATGGCACGCATTTTGTGCCGCTTGATGCGGCTATTGAGACCATGCGCCAGACCGGCGCGGACATGAATGAGCGCTATAAGGAAACCAGCCTTGGTGGCCTTGCCGTCAATGTGGTGGAGTGCTGAAACAAAGTCGGCCCTGTGGAAAACGGGGCCGGATAGCACAGGATGTCGCGTTGAATGGCAAGGGTTCAGCCGCTAGTTTGCCGCTATGGCATTAAATATTCTCAAATTATGCGTCGGTTGCGATAGTGTTGAAGAGCTTGAGGCGTGGGTTGCGCACAGGCTGGAAGAGCGCCGTCGCAATGGCGAGCCGGTCGAGCATTGGCACACAACCCGCATGGTGCCCACCCGTGCCGATGAAATCATTGGAGCCGGGTCGCTCTATTGGGTGATCAAGGGCAATGTTCAGTGTCGGCAGTTGATCACCGATATACGCCCCTATATCGACCCTGAAGGCATCAGGCGCTGCCGCATCGTTCTGGATGCGGAAATCATCCATACCCAATGGCAACCGCGGCGGCCATTTCAGGGCTGGCGCTATCTGAAGCCTGAGGATGCGCCTGCCGATCTGGGGGTAGGGGCAACCGGTATCGCTGAAATGTCACCCGAATTGCGGCAGGAACTGGCCGAACTCGGGCTTTTGTGAGCACAGATGGTTTCATCTAAAGCCTGTCTCCCGAAACTGGTTCTCAAGTCTCGAGAGACAGGCTTTAGAATTTAAGGCGGATGGCGGCTTTGCCATCGGGCGTGGCCGCTTTCAGGCGAATTTGCACCAGAGGTTGGGTGTTGCGCCATGTGCGCGCCCCATGGCTCATCAGCAGCCCCACCAGATCCTTGGTTCTGAAGCGCGAATTGCCGGGGCGCATGGTTTTCAGCCGTGTGGCAGCCTGCTGGAGAGCCTGTGTTCCGGCGTCATTATACTGGCGAAGCGGATTGGCAAGGCCGGTCTCCTGCTGATTTCCGATCACGACTGCAACTCCTGTTTGGCCCTGAACTTTTTAAGGAATGGATGGCGGTGTTTACTGCTGTACGGCAAAGCATTCGATGCGCTGTTTTTTCAGCGCCGTGCAGGCCCTGAGTGCGGCGGTCTGGGTTTCAAAGCCGCCGAAGCGGGCGCGGAAATAGGTCACACCGCCTTTGCGGAAAGGAACGGTGTAGCCTGACGCACTGGCAAGAATGGCGCGCGCTTGAGCAGCGGTTTTGTCAAGTGCCGCCTCGGCATCGGTCTTGCTGGGCGAGGCAGCCACCTGAACCACCCAGCCAGATGGCAGGGAAGCGGTGTTGACGGGATCGATCTGCTGGGAGGGTTCTGCGCCGGCATAGGCCTGTGCAAAGGGTATGTCAGCCGGTTCGGCTGCCTGCTGGCCGACAGGCTGTGGCGGGGCGGGCTTGCGTGAAGGCAGGGCCGCAGTTGAAGCCACAATGGCCTCAACCGTTACCGGCTTTGCATCCGGTGTCGGCGCGCCATGTTTGGGCAGCACGATCCGGGCAATCTGTTGTGAAGCCTGATCATTATTGTTGAGGGCAATCAGGGCTCCACCACTGCGTTTTGAGGCCTTGGGCAGATAAGCCTTGATGAGACGCGCCATTTCATTGTCGCGGGACGCCCCGGAGGAGCCACCCATGACGACGGCGACAAGCTTGCGCCCATCTACGGAAACCGATGAGACCAGATTGAAACCGGAAGCGCGTGTGTAGCCGGTCTTGATACCGTCCACGCCCTTGATGCGACCAAGCAGCCGGTTATGGCCATTGATGCGCTGTTTGCCATACATGAAGGAGCGTTCGGCAAAATAGCTGTAATATTGCGGATAATGTTCACGCAGTGCGATGCCAAGCGTTGCCATGTCGCGCGCTGTGGTAAACTGGCCCGTGTTGGGCAGGCCATGGGCATTGCGAAACACAGTGTTGGCCATGCCAAGCGAGCGCGCCTTTGCCGTCATCATCTTGGCGAAATTTGCTTCGCTGCCGCCCAGCAATTCGGCCATTGCGGTGGAGGAATCATTGGCTGATTTGGTCACCATGGACCGGATGGCGGTCTCGACGGTGATCGACCCGCCCTTGCGCACGCCCAGCTTGGTTGGCGGCTCGGCTGCGGCATTGGCAGAAAATGTCACCTGTGTTGACTTGGAAATCTTGCCTTTGGAAAGCGCTTCAAAGGTTAAATACAGGGTCATCATCTTGGTCAGCGAAGCCGGGTAGCGGCGCGCATTGGCATTTGATGAATAAAGTGTCTTGCCTGTATTGGCGTCAATCACGATGGCGGCATTTTTGGGAGCAGCCTGACCTGGTGTGCTTGCACCGATGGCAATACCTGTTGCTACGGCGATGATTGCCACTGTCCGA
This sequence comes from Aquamicrobium segne, assembly GCF_042656785.1. NCBI lineage: Bacteria > Pseudomonadati > Pseudomonadota > Alphaproteobacteria > Hyphomicrobiales > Phyllobacteriaceae > Aquamicrobium > Aquamicrobium segne. The sequence goes on along the minus strand of NZ_JBHSLL010000015.1, from coordinate 4,258 downwards.
AAAAAACGCACGGAAAGGGGAATGATACCCGAAAATGCCTGACGCACTGCTACTTCCTTTGGCTTTCATTGGCCGGGATGGCAAAGGTCCAGTCCCGGTCTGATTTTATGCAGCCTAACTGCGTACCGTTACCAATGTGTTTATGGTAACCGCGTCGTTCACCATTTTCGGCGCAGTCATCACAATTTTTATCGAAATTTTAGCAATTGCCCGTCGTGGCATGTCTTGACATTTTGTGCGCTGCACAATATCTATTCGCTAGTGCAAAAATCAACGGTCGGATTTATGTATCGGGCCGCAGAGGCGGTGCTGGATAAAATCATCTGGTTGCAAAATGTTTTCAGGAAAGGAGGACACTCCCATGTCCACAACAGTTCACGAAGAATTCAGTAAATATGGCAAGGAATTTACCGATTCCGGTCTGCGCAGCTTTGCCTCGCTCTCCAAGGGCGCACAGGCAATCGCAGTCGAGGCCAGTGAATATTCAAAGAAAAACCTGCAGGCTGGCAGTGCCGCCTTTGAAAAACTGATTGCTGCAAAATCGTTTGAAGAAGCTGTCAGCATCCAGACCGATTATGCAAAGCAGTCTTATGAGACCTTTGTTTCCGGAGCGACCCGCTTTGGCGATCTTTATCTGGAGCTTGCCCGCGAAGCCTATAAGCCGTTTGAAGGTCTTGTCGCCAAGGCTGGCTAAAACTTTTTTTATTTCGTATTTCAAATTTTGGGCCCGGCTGTGTCTTGCGCAGTCGGGCTTTTGCATTTGAGCAGCCCCTGACACATAATTTGAGCCATTAAAGCGTGTCGCTTTTCTTTCAGATTCACGCGACCCGCTTTAAGCCTTTGTTTTACGCATGTCTTTATCCCGAAACTGCTTCTCAAGTCTCGGGAGACAGGCCTTAATGAATAATTGGGGTGCTTGGAGCGTGTCTTGAACCCGAAACCGGTTCTTAAATTCGGGAGACGGACTTTAACATATTGCCAGCCATGGCGAAGGGCTTAAAATCCGTCAATAATAACCTACATGACGATTTGTCCACTGGGACAAATTGGGTTGGAGCATAAGGCAGGAAACAAGGTGATTGGCAGGGCGATTGCCGCACAGAATGCGGTGACAATGCAAAAAAACCGGGATGGCAATAGCGGGGGCCGGGGAACGGCTGTCATCACGCGCACCCAGACAAGGACCAAACGGCCCAGCCTTTACCGTGTCCTGATTTTGAACGATGATTACACGCCTATGGAGTTTGTCGTTCACATTCTGGAGCGCTTTTTCCAGAAAGACAGGGAAGCAGCCACACGGATCATGCTTCATGTGCACAACCACGGAGTGGGGGAATGTGGCGTTTACACATTCGAGGTAGCCGAGACAAAAGTGTCTCAGGTCATGGATTTCGCCCGACAAAATCAACATCCGCTGCAATGCGTGATGGAGAAGAAGTGAGGTAATATGCCAGCTTTCTCCCAAGGTCTGGAAAAGGCGCTGCATCAGGCGCTGACAATCGCTAATGAGCGTCACCATGAATATGCAACGCTGGAACATCTGCTTCTGGCGCTGATCGATGATGCGGAAGCCGCTGCCGTCATGCGCGCCTGTAATGTTGATCTGGATGAATTGCGGCAGGTGGTCCTTCATTATATCGACACTGAACTGGATAATCTAATTACCGGCTATGATGAGGATTCCAAGCCGACTGCCGGTTTTCAGCGCGTGATCCAGCGTGCGGTGATCCATGTGCAATCCTCTGGCCGTGAGGAAGTGTCGGGGGCCAATGTGCTGGTGGCCATTTTTGCCGAGCGCGAAAGCCATGCCGCCTATTTTCTTCAGGAACAGCAGATGACCCGCTATGATGCGGTCAATTATATTTCTCATGGTATCGCCAAGCGACCCGGCGCTGCCGAAACCCGCGTCCCGCGCGGCGCCGAGGAGGAGCAGCCTGGCGACAGCACAGGTGAGCAGCATGATGAGAGCAAGAAGAAGGCCCAGGATGCGCTGAGCGCCTATTGTGTGGATCTCAATGCCAAGGCCCGTGCGGGCAAGATTGATCCGCTGATCGGCCGTGGCCCGGAAATCAACCGCACCATTCAAGTGCTGTGTCGCCGCTCCAAAAACAATCCGCTTTATGTAGGCGATCCTGGTGTCGGCAAGACGGCGATTGCCGAAGGGCTGGCCAAGCGCATTGTGGAAGGCGACGTGCCTGAAGTGCTGCTGGACGCCACCATCTTTGCGCTCGACATGGGCACGTTGCTGGCTGGAACACGCTATCGGGGTGATTTTGAAGAGCGCTTGAAGCAGGTGGTCAAGGAGCTGGAAGAGTTTCCTGGCGCCGTGTTGTTTATCGATGAGATTCATACGGTTATTGGTGCAGGGGCAACATCGGGCGGGGCAATGGATGCCTCCAACCTGCTCAAGCCAGCACTTTCATCTGGAGCCATTCGCTGTATTGGTTCAACGACTTACAAGGAATTTCGTCAGTTCTTCGAGAAGGACCGGGCGCTGGTGCGCCGTTTCCAGAAGATCGATGTGCAAGAACCAAGCGTTGAAGACGCCATCGAGATCATGAAGGGGCTGAAACCCTATTTCGAGGAGTATCACAAGGTCAAATATACGCCTGACGCCATCAAGGGCGCGGTGGAATTGTCGGCGCGCTATATCAGCGATCGTAAACTGCCGGACAAGGCCATCGACGTGATTGACGAGACCGGTGCTTCACAGATGCTGTTGCCTGAGGGCAAGCGCAAGAAAACCATCGGCATCCGGGAAATCGAGGCCACCATCGCCACCATGGCTCGTATTCCGCCAAAAACTGTTTCTGCGGATGATGAAAAGGTTCTGGCAGGTCTGGAAAAAGAGCTGAAGCGGGTTGTTTATGGTCAGGATGTTGCCATCACGGCGCTCAGTTCAGCCATCAAGCTGGCCCGGGCGGGCTTGCGTGAGCCTGAAAAGCCGATTGGCTCTTATCTGTTTTCAGGCCCGACCGGCGTGGGCAAGACCGAAGTGGCCAAGCAGTTGGCTGCGTCTTTGGGTGTGGAACTGCTGCGCTTTGATATGTCCGAATATATGGAGCGCCACACGGTTTCGCGGCTGATTGGTGCGCCTCCGGGCTATGTCGGCTTTGATCAGGGCGGTCTTTTGACCGATGGTGTTGACCAGCATCCGCATTGCGTGTTGCTGCTCGATGAGGTCGAAAAAGCCCATCCAGACCTGTTCAATATCCTGTTGCAGGTGATGGACCACGGCAGGCTGACCGACCATAATGGCAAGCAGATCGACTTTCGCAATGTGATCTTGATCATGACCACGAATGCGGGGGCTTCCGAAATGGCAAAATCTGCCATTGGCTTTGGCTCTTCCAAGCGGGAAGGTGATGATATGGAGGCGATCAACCGGCTGTTTACGCCTGAATTTCGCAACCGTCTCGATGCCATCATTCCCTTTGGATCGTTGCCGGTGCCGGTCATTCACCAGGTGGTGCAGAAATTTGTCATGCAGCTTGAGGCCCAGCTTTCGGAGCGTGGTGTGACCTTTGACCTGTCGGATGAGGCCATCGCCTGGCTGGCTGACAAGGGCTATGACGAGCGTATGGGCGCGCGCCCGCTTGGCCGTGTCATTCAAGAACACATCAAGAAGCCGCTGGCTGAGGAAGTGCTGTTTGGCAAGCTCAAAAAAGGCGGCACGGTGCGTGTGACTGTCGAGACCAAGGAGGCGGGTGAAACCGGTCTGAAGCTTGAAAGCCTGCCCGATGAAACGAAGGTGCGGCCCAGGAAAGAGCCGGAAGAACAGCCAAAGACGCGCAAAGCGGCTCCAAAAAAGGCACCCGTGAAAAAGGCGGTCGTTGCCAAGCTGACACCGGGACCGAAAAAGGATGGTGGCAAGCGCAGCCTTGTGCCGCAATTGCCGCGGAAATAAAAAAAGGCCCCGGAAACGGGACCTTTTTACATGGTTGCCAATTTATTAGAGCATTTCTTGTTTTCATGGAAACGGATGAAATGCTCTAATCTCTTATTTTAGCCGCATTTGTGCGACGCCAGATGATTTCATCTGTGCTCACAAAAAGCTCTAGGTCACCGACTCATTTTCTTTGATCCATATTCGGATTGCGGCGAGTTGGACTGAAGTGAGGAAATTGTCGTCACGCTTGTCATAGCGAGTTGCGACCGCACGGAACTGTTTGAGTTTGTTGAAGAACCGCTCAACCACATTGCGCTTGCGATAGAGTTGGTGGTCGAAGGCGGGGAAGCGTTTGCGCGTTGGCATCAG